>CAYSUV010000148.1:0-4248 GCA_964434275.1 Hadarchaeota archaeon (SeqCode)
GTGTTATTTCATCCCCCGCTATCGTTGACAATACAGTTTATATAGGTTCTTTCGATGGTTATGTCTACGCTATAGATTCGATAAATGGGAAGGTTAAATGGAAATTTAAAACCGGAAAAGGTTGGGTTGGCACCTCCCCTACCGTGGTCGACGAAACTGTTTATGCTGGATCTACTACTCATTACATTTATGCCATACACGCCGATAATGGAGGACTAAAATGGAAATTTGAAACTGGTAACCATATCCGCGCCTCTTCTCCAGCGGTGGAAAACAAAACGTTATATGTAGGATCATGGGACGAGTATGTCTACGCTTTAAATACCAAAAATGGAGAGGTTAAATGGAAATTTAAAACGGGTAATGGAATTAATTCTTCACCTGCTGTTGTTAAAGGGATTGTGTACATCGGGTCTTATGACGGTTATTTATATGCTATAGAGGCTGATACTGGAGACCTAAAGTGGAAATTTAAAACCGGCTGGTGTATCCGTTCTTCCCCAACCGTTATAGATGAAACGGTTTATGTAGGTTCTTTCGACAAGTGCGTTTACGCAATCGACGCTGACACCGGAGAAAAGGAATGGAAATTCAAAACCGAAGGCGAGGTATGGTCTTCACCGGCTTTTTATAAAGGAGGTCTTTATATAGGGTCTTTCGATAACTATGTCTATTCAATCAACGCTAATAGCGGGGAGATGAACTGGAGATTCAAAACGGGAGATAGGATAATTTCTTCCCCTGCAATAGCTGAAAAAACTGTATACATAGGGTCGAGAGACAATTATATTTATGCTATAAATGCTGACACTGGAAACTTAAAGTGGAAGTTCAAGACAAACAACGAAGTCCTCTCCTCTCCCGCCATAGTAAACAAAACCCTCTACATAGGATCTTACGATAACAATGTCTACGCAATAAAAGGAGAAGGAAAGAGTCAACCGCAGCAAAAAAGCAGGGGTCCCCTTCTAATACTTATAGCTATGGGGATAATCGCGATAATTTTAACAATTTCTACCATTGCTGGATACATTAAACGGAACGACGAGAATTGAACCGCCACTTCCTTAATTTGGTATTTAAGGGAGGAAATAATTTTTTACCCGAGTTAACATTATTCATCCTTGCTAAACTGGCTTCTTTTAGGGGGGGAGAATCAGTCGCAGAAATACACAGAAACCATAAAGGTAATAGACGGATTTCTCTATCTTCAATTTCCCAAACATCATAATTCTCTTGGTCACGAGAAAGAGTTCAAAATCTTCAGGCAACTGCGTGAGAGGAATAGCATCTTTTCTCCTAACGTCGGATTTGTACTTTATATTCTGATTTTATTGTTGTATTAACTACAACAAAAATAGTAATATTATTGCAGTAACTACAATATCCTTATGATGTAGAATTATTTGAAATTTAAGTTCGACCCTTTAACACTAAGAGAATTCAAAAGTTAGAACAATATTTCCAATTTTCTAATATCGGTTGACTCTGAGTCGAAAGTAATCTTTTTATCTATTTCATCGTATTTCCAGTGTTTTTCCTCACCGTCGAGTAGAATATTTTTGACGTCTTTGTCGGAGTGTATTTCGAATCCGTAATTTTGGTAGGGTAGTTTAAAATCGTTTTCTTTTTTGTCTATGTCCAATTCTAGAGAGGATTCAAATGTTTCAAGTTCAAAGTTAATTGTGGCATATTTTTCTTTTTTGTATTGTTTTGTCTCTCCATCGTCTTCATATAGTGTAAATGATCCTCTTCCTGGGTATATTTGAATGTTTAACTTATCGACATTCTCCTTTGTATTTTGGATTGGCTTGTGCGTGGGCAGGATTGAACCTGCTTTTACGAATAGTGGTAAATCTTTGATGGGGGGTTCTAGGGTGTGGATTTTTCCGCCTGCGTAGTCTTTTCCTGTCCAGTAGTGTGTCCAGTATTTTTCTTTCGGAAGATAAAAATCCAAATCGTTAACATCCTCCTCCGATATTGGAACTCCTAGTATGTTTTCTCCAATCATGAATTGGTTTTCAAATCTTTCATCGTAACAAGTTTCATCTTTCTGATAATTGTAAAATAAGGGTCTCATTATTGGGTGTCCTTTTTGGGAGGCTTTTCGGAAGAGGGTGTAGAGGTAGGGTAAGAGTTTGTATCTGAGGTTTATGTATCGGCGGCTGATTTCTTCGACTTCTGGACCGTAGGACCATGGTTCTTGATCTTTTGTGTATTTTGCTGTGTGGGATCTTGAGAATGGGTAGAGTACTCCTGTTTGTATCCAGCGTTTGTAAAGTTCGGGGTCTTGGTAGAGGTATTTTGCTATGCCGCTGAAACCGCCGATGTCTGCTCCTGTGAAGGCTACTCCGGAGAGTCCTAGGTTCATTATCATTCTGACGCTGAGTCCGATTTGGTGGAATGAACTCCAATTATCGCCGGTCCATATGGCCGCGTATTTTTGGATGCCTGCGTAGCCTGATCTGGTCAAAATGAAGGGTCGTTTATAAGGGAGATGCCTCTCAAACCCTGCCCATGTTCCCTTATTCTCACATAGACCATAAATATTCCTAGACTCCCTCAAATCAGAAAACCTACCAAAATCATACAAATAAAAATTCTTAAGAATCACATCCGCCCAAGGCAAAAAATCAAACTTATCCAAAACAGTAGAAAGACTCGGCTCATTCATATCATTCCAAATCCCCTCAATACCCAAATCAAAATAAAACTCATGCAAACCACCCCACCACTCCCTAACCTCCGAACGAGTAAAATCAGGAAAAACACAAATCCCAGGCCACATCCACGACCTCGCCGGACCACCCTCAGAATTTTTGGCATAATACTCATTCGCCACACACTCTTTATAAACACCAAAATCCTCCTCCTCTTTTATACCCGGATCCATTATCGCAACAGTCGTAATCCCTAAATCCTTGAGTTTATCCACCATACCCTCCGGATCAGGGAACTTTTCATCATCAAACGTAAAAACACGATACCCATCCATATAATCAATATCTAAATGAATAGCATCACAAGGAATCTCCTTCTCACGAAAAGTCTCACCAATCTCCAAAACCTCATCCTGCGGCTCATAAGACCACCGACTCTGATGATAACCAATAGCCCACTTCGGAGGCAAACTCATCCGACCAGTCAACTCCGTATACCTCTCAACAACCTCCGAAACACCAGGCCCATAAAAAACATAATAATTCAACTCCCCACCATCAGCACCAAAAGAAAAAACCTCATCAGACGACTCCCCCATATCAAAATAAGACTTGGAAATATTATCAAAAAAGACCCCATAAGCCTCACCATCCTCAACACCAACAAAAAAAGGTATCGAAACATACAAAGGATCCTCCTCACCCTTATAAGCCCGATCACCAGTAAACATCTCCATCGACTCGCCACGCTTATCCAAAGGCCCTGTCTTCTCCCCAAATCCATAAAAATGCTCATCTGGTCCGAGCCTTTTAAACGTTCTAACTTCGTCATCATCACGACAGAACGAATAACCTCTCTCGTCTTTGAGGAACGGTTTTTCTTCCCCTTCCCCATAAAAAGCGAAATCTAGCGGAGATTTAGTTATTTCTAACCGAATCCCTGAAGAGTTTAGTATGATTTTATTTTTCTTGTTCTCCACCCGCACTTCAGGTTCTCCAAATTCCTCCAGAGCCTTATCAACCGCATAGGAAACATCTTTTTCAAACTCTTCGTCCGAAATCCTTATCCTCACAATATTTTCAGAATAGATAGTTATCTCTCCAACCCCTTGCTCATAATGAAGAAATAATTTCCTGCCCTCCCTTTCAAAACTCAAAAAATCGCCAAGTTGATTCGGTTTTTTTTCAAACCCAGCGCCTAGCATGCTTAAAACCTTTCCTTAACCGGTGGCTAACCACTCTTCCCTTATTAAATGGTTTTCTTTCTTTTAGACTCTTCCCAGAAAACAGAAAAATAATAAAAATATTGCGGTAAAATTCGAAAAACATGTTACTTAATTTTGAATTTGATAATAGGAAAGTGAAGATTAAAGGAAGTTAAAAGGATAAGACTCTAACGGAAGGTAAATTTAACCAATTAAACCCATAAAAAAGCTAATTGAGGATACGAGCTAAATGGTCAAACTCTCCCCTGAATTCAAAGAAAAAGTAAAAGAAGAGAGAAAAGAACCCTCGAGCCCGGAAAGAGGAAGTAGCAGAAAACTACTCAAAACGGGCGGTAGAAACTGTGTAACTTTAAGACCAGACT
>CAYSUV010000149.1:0-1516 GCA_964434275.1 Hadarchaeota archaeon (SeqCode)
ACCCGGGTTGGTAGGTGATTATGGTAACGATATAATGATTGGCGTAGGAGGAGGTCTTCACGGACACCCAGAAGGCCCGCGTGCTGGTGGTATGGCTCTTAGACAGGCTGTCGATGCTGCAGTAGATGAGATTCCTCTGTCTGAGGCTGCAGAGAAGAACTCTGAGTTAAAAGCTGCTTTAGACAAATGGGGAATAATTGAATCTTCTAAGGACGCTGAAGAATTCTACGAAACACGCTGATCATAAAAAAACTAGGTATGAATACTTTTTGTAAAGGAGTGCTTCCTATCTTTTAGAGAAACTTGCGAACAAGATAAAAACGGCGATACATACTAACAGATTAAACTTAGAACGAGAGTTTATCCAAAATACGGGCCATAGTTGGAGGAAGATGGGAAGGATGGATAATAGGGTCTGAAAATATTTTTTCTTTTGTGATACCATCAATTTTTCTCTCATCCTCTTCTTCTAACTCCCAATCAAAAATCCGCATATTCTTCTTTTGGTGTTCTTCGCAACTTGAACAAGGAATAACAACTATATTTTTTTGAGCTTCCCACCGGAGCACAATTTGAGCAGGTGTCTTATCATACTTTTTCGACAAATCACAAATGACCTCATCTTCGAAAACCGCAGTTCTAGCAAGAGGCATATAAGCGTCCAGAATAATATCTTCTTCTCTACAATAATCAAGTAATTCTTTTCTATAGTACCAAGGGTGAAACTCAACCTGATTAACAGTAATAGGTATACTAGACACTTCAATAGCTTCCTCAAGTTCAGAAACATTAAAATTACTAACTCCAATATTCCGAACTTTACCTTCCTCAGCTAGGTCACCCATAGCTTCAAGAGTCTCACCAATTGGAATAGACTCTTTAGGCCAATGAATAAGGTAAAGATCCAGATAAGATGTTCCAAGCTTATCAAGAGTAGTATTACAGGAGTTCAACACATCCTCATAATGAAGGTTTGTAGGCCAAACTTTAGAAGTCACGAAAAGCTTTGATCTTTCATATTGCTCAATTGCTTTTCCAATGATTTCCTCATTGTCATACATTTCTGCCGTGTCAATATGATTATACCCTATTTCCAGTGCCTGTTTCACTGCTTCAAGTCCTTCCTCCCCTTTCAATCGGTATGTTCCTAATCCTAACTGTGGAATCTCATCTCCCGTCTTCATCTTCAGCTCGGGTACCTTACCAGTCACAACCTATCACCATCAAAAAATTCTATACCGCGGTATTAACCTCTTGGCCTCCCTATTTCTTCAAAACACTTTTTTAAACCTTTATAAAGAATGAAATAGGGGTGAATTGACATGCCCACAAAAATAGAATTGCTAGAAGAAAAAACTGTAGACGATCTTAAGCAAATGGCGAGAGATAAAGACCTTTCCGGATATTCCAATATGGTCAAAGACGAACTGATTGAACTTGTAAAAGAAAACTACCTAAAACAGGAAATCAAGGATTGGCCGGACATAGAAGAAAAGGAAGCTGAAGAGGAAGAAGA
>CAYSUV010000149.1:1560-4246 GCA_964434275.1 Hadarchaeota archaeon (SeqCode)
CAGGAGGGGGACATGCTCTACATGGCTAGTGAAGAAGCAGGAATAAGAGAAGTAGAGACTGAGGAAGTTGAAACTGAAGAAATTGAACCTTCTGGAATGGTCGATGTAGAAAAAGACATCGGAAAAGTTCCCGAACCCTCACCAGAAACAGAACCTGAAGAAGAAGTGGAAACTTTCAAGAACATAGTGACCGGGGTAATAATCGGTGTCGTCATACTGATAGTAATAATTCTACTATACTTCCGACCTTGGGTCTAAAAATCCAAATAATTGAAATGAGGGAAAGCGCTAATCTCTCTCTTAGGATTAACTTTCTCCCAATTAGAATCTCTTTTTCAATCCTCACTCTGAGAATGAAGAACTAAAGCTCGAAATAAATCGAAAAATATCTTAATCCCACTCGCTATCGTAGTCCCCTCTGCTTTGGAATATTCCGTAAAAATACCTTTGATGTTAACAGTTCGATAACTCAGATTTTTTCTACCTACTTGCATAATTATCTCAGAAGAAACAGCATAAGAATCACTCCAAATCTCAACTTCTCTCAAAGCCCGCCTGCTAAAAGCTCTAAACCCAGACTGCGAATCCGTAAAAGGTCCACCAAAAAAGTGAGTTATTACATCGAGAGCTGTGTTTCCGAACCTTTTGTTTAACGGCATTTGTAATCTCCTTCTAACTCCCACAGCAAAATCCGCATTATCCAGAGCGTTGATAAGTTTCTCAATCTCCTTCGGATCATGTTGTCCATCAGCATCAAAAGTAACAGCTATTTCAGCACCCCGCTCCATAGCCTTTCTTAATCCGGTTCTGAGAGAAGCTCCCAACCCTGAGTTTTCCGTATGTCGAATCACCTCTGCTCCTTTAGACTCTGCAATCTCGGCCGTATTATCCTTTGAACCATCATCAACTACAATTATCTGGTCATATCCTTCTCTCTTTAATCCTTCTAAAACAGAACCTATCATCTCCTCTTCTTCATAGGCAGGAACAACTATCCATATATCCTTAGGCATCGATTTTAAATGGAATTCGATTTTCATAAATCCTACTATTGTCTAGAATATATATACGATAAATAGAAAATTCATGCCAACATGAGAGAAATACTTGTAACCGGAGGAGCCGGATTTATCGGTTCGAACCTAGTTGAAGCTCTAGTAGAGAAAGGAGACAAAGTCACAGTAGTAGACAACCTAACAACCGGAACAGAAAAAAATCTAGAAAAAGTCAAGAATAAAATCGAACTAATCGAAACACCTTGCGCAGAAATAACAAATATAGACACAGGCGATCCCCAAATAATTTACCACATCGGAATCCCCTCAAGCTCTCCTATGTATCGAGAAGACCCACTTCTAGTAGGCAACGCAATAAATGAATTCATAAAAATAATGGAACTAGGCAAAAAAACAGGGGCAAAAATTGTATACGCCTCAAGTTCCAGCATGTACAATCGCCGTGCCCCGCCGCATCAGGAGAACATGGAGATAGATGCCTTTGATTATTATACCGAAGCAAGGTTAGCCATGGAAAGACTAGCAAAAGTTTACAAGGAATTACATGACGTCGATTCCATAGGAATGCGATTTTTCTCAGTTTACGGACCTCACGAAAAAGCAAAAGGTAAGTACGCAAATATAATCAGCCAATTCTTTTGGAAAATGAAGGAGGGGGAAACTCCCGTTATTTATGGAGATGGAACACAGACTCGAGACTTTACCCATGTAAGCGATGTCGTAAAAGCTCTTCTAAAAGCCGGAGAAAAAAATTTGGAATATGAGATAATAAACGTGGGCACCGGAAAAGAGACAACTTTCAACGAAGTTGTCGAACTGCTAAATAAAAAACTCGGAAAATCTATCGAACCAGAACATGTCGAGAATCCAATAGAAAATTACGTGGACAGAACCTTAGCCGATATTTCAAAAGCAGAAAAACTTCTAGATTATGACCCCAGCATTAATCTTGAAGAAGGCATTGAAGAAATGATTGAAAGAGAAAACTGAGAATCTAGTTAACTCCCCCACTAGATAAATCCTAGAGCAAAAAAGGTATAGGTACTAGTAGAGATAATAGGATTATTTTTCCGAAATTCTTATTTCTTCAAAAAATCATTAAGGGTTTATCGATGGGATTTAGAAAAGCCTCTTTTATTTTTGAGATTCTATGAATTCATGCACATTTTCTTTGTTTTTTACACCCGACATCCCACCTCTCTCAGTCACACATAAAGCACCGGTAGCATTTGCAAAACGTGCCGATTTTTCCAGACTCTCACCATTTAATATACCATGTAAAAACCCAGCATCAAACGAATCACCTGCTCCTGTGGGGTCTACTTCATCTACTCTAAATGGGGGAATATCTAAAACTTCATTTTGAGAATATACTGTAGCTCCTTGTTTTCCCTTTTTAACAATGACTGCTTCTATCGAATAATCAAGAAATTCTCTTACACATGCAGCCAATTCCTTTTTCTCAGTAAGATTTCTAATTTCTCCTTCGTTTGGCAATAGATAATCGCAAGCTTTTAGTATAGGTTCGCTGATATCTCGAACAGTGTTTTCCCTTAGGAGCTCAGGTCTGATGTTAGGATCGTAAGTTATTTTCAAATCTTTTTCGGATGCTATCTTGACCGCTTTGTAAATCGCTTCCTTGCAACTCTCGTTGATGGACAGGGTAGAAC
>CAYSUV010000150.1:0-4245 GCA_964434275.1 Hadarchaeota archaeon (SeqCode)
GGGAGATTCTTTTTCGACTTGTTCTGCTGCGCTCAATTTTCTCCCCGCGCTTTTAATCACCAAAGGGGAATTCGAGCATTTAAGTATTTGGATAAAAAAACGGAAATCTTACAATCAGAGCCCGTCAAAATCCAAAGGGAACTACTCCAAATCCTTAACCAGACCTTCTCGCAAATCTTTCCCTTTAATCACAGTGTTCTCTCCAACCAACGAATTCTTAATAATAGAATCCTCAACAACACACCCTTCAAAAATTATCGAGTTCTCAATCTCAGAACCCTCAACATTAGCCCCTGACAAAATGGTGACATTTTCCCCTATTTCGGTATCTTCAACTTCTCCTTGAATTATCGGTCCTTCTCTTATTTCTCTCTCAGCTCTCAGATAACCATCTCTTGTCCCGATATCCACCCATTTTCCTGTGAACGGGTAGGCATAAGTTTCATACCTTTCTACAATCCATTGTAAAAATCTTCCAGGTTCATCTAGATACTCATCCTCAGGAATCCTACCTTCATAATAATCCACATATTCGTCAAAAACTGACAGCTTTTCTTCAGGATAGTAGTAACATGCCGTAGAAGCCATTCTGGATTTAGGAGTCTCTGGTTTTTCTTGAAATCCTTTAATTTTCCGATCATCGTCAAAATCAACTATCCCATAATTCTTAGCTTCTTCAACACTCTCAACTTCATAACAAGCATTAGATACAGCATCCTTTCCAACTGCGAAATCTAAAAAGTCCTTAATCTTAAACGAGTAATAATTATCCCCACCAATCACCAAATAATCATCCATCTCCCTATTCTGAATCACATTTATAATACCACCAACCGCCCCATATTTCTCCTCCTCCGCCTCCTGACTCTCAATAACCAACTCATAAATATCCGTATCCCTCCGCGAAAGATATCCCTCAAAAGAGTCCTCAAACCTTTCATTAGTCGTCACAAAAACTTCATCAACAATCTCAATCTGCTCAATCTCATCCAAAATATAATCCAAAATAGGCTTACCACCCAAAGGCAAAAGCGGCTTAGCCCTACTCTTTGTCACAGGCCAAAGCCTTGTAGCATATCCACCCGCTAAAATCAGTATCTTCATATTATTCACTCTCTTTAATGATTTAGAGGAATCCTTTATTTTTGCTTTGCCCTTACTTGTTTCTCAAAAAGGATAGTAGAATGCTAACACTTTTAGATAAGAATAAGAAAGATTACCTAATACGAGCAAACGTTTTTTTCTTAAAAGGAATGACGCCCCATCGCTGAAGACCCGATTCGAACGGTACCCCAGGGAAAAAGTTGGAGAGTATAAAACTCCCCCATCAACGATGAGGATTCGCCCCCTTTCGGCTGGTGCAAGACCAACTAGTGGTATTTTCACCTTCTACCCTCTTTTTCAATCCCAACATTAAAAAGGATTTCCATATTTCTGAAAATTTTCTCAATATTTGAGAATTCCTTTAAAAAGAGAAAACAAAAAACAGGGAAAATTTCTACGGCAGGGAAAACTAAAAGAAAACCCTGAAACGACTAAAATCTTAACCTATCTTCACTGCCGTGCCAGTAGCGTTAATCCATAACATTCCCTCAGCCATTTCCTCATAGTCAAATTCAACTCCTATTATGGCGTCTGCTCCTAACTCGTTCGCTCTTGCCTCCAAGTCCTTCAAAGCTTCTTCTCGTCCCTTCCTAATCTCACCCTCGTACTTTCCTGATCTCCCTCCGATAATATCCCTGATACCTGCGAAAAAATCTTTTACGATATTAGCACCCATCACGGCTTCTCCACTTACAACACCAAGATAGCTTTGAATCTTCTTACCTTCTACACTATTAGTCGTAGTTATTATCATTCTAACGCACCCCCAATAAACATAAAAAACAAATACACGGATAACATTTCCCCCTCCTCAACAAACTTATCCCAATCCTAAGATATCTTCCAAACAAAAATAACTCTGATCAGTCTTCATCTGACGATATAGTCTGAACCTCGCAAGCGGCTTCACGACAAATGTAATCCAGTTCATCTCCTAGAAATATTTCAGTTATTCTGTCTCTTAGTTGCTCTATAAGAACTAGCTGTATTGGGTTTTGTCTTACAGCTTTAACTACTTCAGTTCCTGGTGATCCTCTAGCATATATGGGTTTAACAGAAATACCTTTTTTAGCAGCTCTATCCTTTACCTTTTCCACATAATCCTCCGCTTCTCTTTCCTGCATTTTTTCCATAGTCTCTCTGAAACTCTTAATAGTTTCACTATTCTCACCGATCTGACCAGTTTGATACCTTAAACTTCTGGTAGGAGCATCATCAACTATATGCAAAAGAAAAATCTTACCTCCCTTCCCCAACCGCTCTAAAGCCTCCTCTTCGGCCTGTTTCGGGAGTTCTTCTCCAAAATACGGTATCAAAACGCTATTTAATTTTTCTTCTGGCATTTCTTCCTTGAACTCCTCTCAATAGATGGATATCCTCATTACACAATTTTAAACTTTTACCTTCAAAAACGAGAATTAGAAAGTTAAACTTCGATAAATTGCCATAAACTTTTTTTTCACCCTGTTTCTCATAAAAGTAGCTAAACGGAGGTGATTTTTTGGATTTAGGAGATAAATCTTCTAGAAACAAAATTGGTTTGAGTGTCTTCGCAGTGGGATTAATACTTTTGCTTTTCACTTTTTATACTGCTTTTTCGGTTTTTACTAATCCTACATCCCTGGAAGGATTTGCAAAACTAGTTCCGGAAACAGCAGAACAACAAGGTTTAGGATTGATTTTCAACATAATAATCTATTCGATAGCCGGGGTTTTGCTATGGGTGATGGGAAGTATATCAGGAAGAATTGCGAAACACGGTATAAACATTTACACATCTACTCCCGCTACCGAAAAACCAAATCCTTAAACTTGTAAAATTTGCAAATTATCTAATTCCTTAGAGAAGTCTAAACGACTTCTTCCACTCTGGGAGCTTTGGGAAAACTCTCATCAATCTCCTCCAAGCGAGCCTCCAAATCGATTAGAGCAACATTTCTCTTAAAAATTCGTCCCTCTTTTTTAACAACTCTACCCCAAACCAAATCCACAACTCCACTAACCCCTTCACGCTCATAACTAACGCCAGAATCAAGCCATAATTCCTTGGAACTTTCCGAAGCAAACTCCTCAAACTTAGACAAAACAAAATCCACAAAACACTCACGAAACAAACCCATGACGCATCCCATTACCCATCCTAAACTACAAAACCAAAAATGGGCCCGGAGGGATTTGAACCCTCGGCCTTCACCTCGTAAGGGTGACGTCATAGCCAACTAGACTACGGGCCCTCGGGTTGTTTTGTTGTGACTTTGATTTTAAAATTAGCGGGGGTTGGTGTTTTTAGGTTTGTTGTGTTAGTTTGTGTGGTGATTTGTTTGGTTTTTGAGCGTGAGGATTCTGATTTTTTGAGTGGGGGTGTTAGGTGTGATGGTTGGTTGTATTTGCCTGAGGGGGGTGAGAATCCGCCTGTGGTGATTATGGGTCATGGTTTTGGTGCTGAGAAGAGTTTTCGGTTGCCTGCTTTTGCTGAACGGTTTGTTGAGGGCGGGGTTGGTGTTTTTCTTTTTGATTATAGGAATTTTGGTGATAGTGAGGGTGAGCCGAGGAATTTAATCGATCCGTTTAGACATGTGGAGGATTGGAGCGCTGCTATTCGGCATGTTCGTGGTTTGGATTCTGTTGATGGTGGGAGGTTGGGTTTGTGGGGGACTTCTTTCAGCGGTGGGCATGTTCTAGTTTCGGCAGCGAAACATCCGGGGGTTGAGTGTGTTGTTTCTCAGGTTCCTTTCGTCGGTTTTACTGGAGGTGTTAAGACTTTGAAGCATTATGTCGACCAGTTGGGTTTTTTTAATAGTTGTGATTATTTTGCTCGCGGGGGTTTTTCTGCGATTATGGATCTGGTTAAAAATCAAGTTGTTGGAGAACCTTATTATGTTCCGATTGTGGGTGAGCCTGATTCTTTTGCTCTTTTGAATACCCCGGAATGCAAATCCGGTTATATGTCTTTAGTCCCGGAGGATTCTGACTGGGAGAATAAGGCGCCTGCTAGGATTTTTTTCAAACTCCCATTTTATAGACCGGTTGATTATTTGTCTGAGGTTGATTGTCCGGTTTTGGTTATGAAGGCGGAGAATGATTCTTTGATACCTTCACATTCTGTGGAAAAAGCGATAGAGTTGATGGATGATTGTAAGG
>CAYSUV010000151.1:0-4210 GCA_964434275.1 Hadarchaeota archaeon (SeqCode)
CTGTATTCAAAAATGTGAATTTTACTCTTCACAATTGATCCCTCTTTCTTCTTCCTCTACAGCCTGGAGAGCAACTGCATAATTAATAATATTCTCTAATGCTGATTCAAAATCGTCTATTTCCCCTTTCATTTCTGAAATGTTTGAAGCCTTGCTGATCTCATCATAGATTCTGAGAATAATTCCCTGTTGTGGGGTTAGATCCTCTTTCTCTGCCTTTCTATAATTTCCCAGGACATCGTTCTCATCGGCAAAAACTTGGGATCTCTGCTCAAGCTTTTTCCTGGCCCTCTCACACAATTCTTTATGAATTTCAAGCAATTCATCAAGCTTCATTCTGCCACCTCCTTGAGAAGTTGTTCTATCTCCTCTCTCTCCTCTTGTTTTTGCTTAATTTCGTTGAGCATGACTTTTCTGAGCTGGTATTTTCTACCTTCTTTCTCCAAAAGCTTGGGTTCTTCCTTCCACAGGGGGTTTATTCCCTGTCTGACAGTCTCCTTGCTAACTCCAAGTTTCTCTGATATATCCTGTTTTGACAATCCTTCCTTACTTTTGGCTATGTATATCAACATTTTCCAGATCTTTTCACTGGTAGTTCCAGCATCCTCTGCCCTGGCATTGACTTCTTCCTTAACTATGTCATTTTTCAAAAATTCAATATCTGACATGGTTGTAGCATCAAAGTCTGGGGCTTCTACAGAGCCAGTGCCAACTTTTTCTCCTTCCAGGGAGAGATCTATCCTATTCTTATACTTGTCTGGGATCTCGATCTCTTCTTGTCGATCTACAAAGTTAAGAGAGAAACCTTTCTCTATGAGGCTGAATAATCGTTTCTGATACTTGTTGAACTCTCCTCCAGTGAAGAAAATATCGTGCCTTTCTCCCTCTCCATGAAAGAGCCTGCCAGTCCTCTGAATCTGTTGCCTCCTGGAGCCAAATAGGAAGTCTGCTTCAAGCACCATCTGGAGGTTTTCCAGGCTTATTCCATGATCTCCGATCCTGGATACAATAACTTGGTCTTTCTCTTTGATTTTTTCTAACTGGTTCTTGTCTCTGCCAGATACAAACCTAAGTCCTGTTTCTTCTGATATTTTTTCTCCAAAGTCTATACCATCGCAAAACACCAAGGTGTTTGTCTCAGGGTTGTCCTGTAATATTCTCTTGATCCTCTTAATTTTCTCCTCCTTATTTTTGACAATGTGAATATTGACCTCATGGTATTCTTTACCCATTACTTCAAGGGTTTTCTTCCAATCAAGGCCGATTGGTTTTCCTGTCAAGGCAAAAATATAGTTTGTTCTGCCATCTTCTCTATATGGGCTGGCTGAGAGTCCTATCCTATACTTTGTAGGAATTGTAGCTCCCTTGCTGAAAGTATTTGCAGGAAGACTGTGGCACTCATCGAATACAATTAATGCATATCGGCCTTTTCCACTCAGTTTGTCCACACTCTGATAGGTTACTATTTCAACTTCGTCCTGGAGCCTGGGGGCATACTTTGGGATGTAAACATCTTTCCACTGGTCTTCTGTAGCTTTTCCATATACTACTATAGCTTTCCTCATGTCGTCCTCATCATATTTCAGACCGTCCAAGGCTTTCAGGGCTGGGAAGCTTTTGCCAGCTCCTGTTGCCCAGCAATAGCAGACGGAACCAGAGTCAAGAAATTCTTCATATCCTCTTTTTTGGTAGTCTTTTAAACTGAACTCTTCATCTGGCTTGTCTGGATCTCTAAGGTCTGGTTCTCTCATATCGGAAGGATCTACAGGTTGAGGGACAAAAGGCAATTCTCCCCTATCAATGAGTTCTGCTATCAGTTCAAACTCATGGCCTTTCTTAACTGTGGCTTTATCGTTTTCAATGTTGGAGACATGCCTTTTCAGGTTGTAAGTGTCTTCTACAACTTCTTTCTTGTCGGGATCGAACTTTAACAGATCATCTTCAACTTGGAAGTTCTGTTCGGTGGAAATATCTATTTCTTCCTGGAGGAAATCAGGGACTCCACTGAGCCATTTTGTGTATTTGTCTATAACGAAAACATTGTAGTTGTTGACTTGTCGATCCAGTCTGCCTACTTGGAAGTCCAAGAATTGTGGGACAACTATTTCGTATTTTTCTTCATCTTTTGGGTTGATTAGGTAGGGTTTTTTGACAAAGTTTTTGAAGTCTTCAACAGATATATCGCTTTTTTCAAGATCTATTCTTTCTGCAAGTTGTTTGATTTTTTTCTCTCTCAGTTCTTCGTATTTTTCTCTGAGTTTTTTGGCATTTTCTTCAAACTCGTCCAGGGATTTGCTGATTCCGTCCATGAATGGGTTTAGTTCAGAACCCAATTTTCTTCCTCCTGGTCTTATGTAACATCTTTCATCTTTTAGTCTTTTTGCCTGTTACATAAGGGATTTGAGAGTCAAGCACCTAAAAACCAGCCAGAGAACAAGGCCACAGATATACCCAAAGTAATAATTTCATAATACTTGTTCTCCACAGCCCAATCGAAACCATAACAAGCAGGGAAGAGGAAAGGAAGCATCATCCAGATCCTGAAAGAAAGACCACCCCAAAAGAGAGCCATTAGAGCAAAAGAAGTCAAAAACCAGACAGTGGACAGTGCTATGAGATCCGAGTTTTTTTCTCCAAATAACCAGTATGTGATAGTTCCTAAAACCAAGAAGTAAATCAGACCAAAACTGGGCAGGTTAGTATTATTGGTTAAAAAACAGTGAAAAAGTCCATTGCCCTGTTTATGGAAGTAAAGGACATAGGAAACCATTTTTTCATAAAGGCCGAAATTTGCAAGGATAATTACACAAAGAACAAACAGGGTTGTAAGAACTGGAAGTATCTTTTTCCAGTTAGATCTGATACTCCCTCTGGTTTTGTAGAGGGTGTAGACTATAAAAACAGTCAAGAGAATTGCCCCAGTCCAAAAGTGGGCAAAGAAAGAAGCTACAAGAGGGATTACAGCCAGGTATTCTCGATCCCTAATCCATAGACCACATGCCACCAAGAAGAAAGTGATTGCAAAAAGCTGGGCGTAAGTCCCTGATGTGGCAATCCTGTGAATATACAAGCTAAAAGGAGTCAGCAAGAAGACAATCCAACTGTGCTTGATGAAATAATAAGCAGACCAGGTGAAAGAAAGGCTGAAAAATCCGAGCAGAGCCATGCCATCGAGCATGTCTGGAGAGATCTGTCTAACGATCCAGCTAAACAGGTTAGTTAACCCATGTCCAATATCCTGTGGGTTTTTGAAGAGAATAGAAAGAGGTTGAAAATAATATCCAGCATCAGTCCCTTTTGGCTGTCCTAAAGGAAGTAGGTCTGTTGTTCCTTGAGATATTGCAACTGGATAATACCTGATAAACCCTACAGCCACAAAAATAGCTGAAAAGAGGCCCAGCCTAAGTATCCATTTCTTCAATTCTTGATTCAAGAGTATCAAGCCTTCTCTCCAAATTTTTCACTTCTTCATCCTTGTTACCAGCCCAAATGGCCATTGCTCGTTTGAATCTGTAGTCCAGTGCTTGAGCCACATTTTGCTTTTGATTGCTCAGAAATGTCTTTGTTTGAGAACCCCATCTGAAAAAAAGTAGATAACCTAAAGTTGTGAGAGTTGTTATAGCAACTCCTGTTAAAAACATTGATATTAGCACAGATACTTCTATTCCAATAATTGCTTGGAGAAAAGTTCTTATCGGTTCTCTCCAGCCTATGAGAGCCATTCCTATAATCACTATAGGCCAAGCCTGTTGCAAGGCCCTCCAAAATAGAACAAAAACACTTACTCCCTTGTCAATAATCCCATCGTCAGTGAAGACATTTTTCGATTGTGAAGGGTCAATATCCTCATAAGTCTCATCCAAGGCATCGTGAAACTCATGGTCTTCAAACCATTTCAAGGAACTGGAATCATCTTCACCCATTATCTATCACCAGCCAGGGAACCTCTCTCAAGATCGCGTTGTCAACTCCCATAGGGTGTCCATATACCTTTCTTTCTCTTCCGATTAACGAAAAATCCTGTATATCCGTTTTTTCTTGAGTTGGGTTCTGAGAAACAAATTGCCTTCTTTCAGTTTCAGAAAAAGAATAGTAATCCTCTGCCAAAAATTCGCCATGATCTGATGTTATTATTATTTTTTTACTGGGGAGGTTTTTTGAAATTGTTTTTAAAACAGTTCTGAGATTCTTGAGATATTGATCTTGAAGA
>CAYSUV010000152.1:0-4181 GCA_964434275.1 Hadarchaeota archaeon (SeqCode)
CTACAAACCTTACCTACCTGGGAGACCTATCAGGCCAAAGTTCAAGTTCGGTAGAGTTGAAGGCCCGACTATTCGATAATTCCGGAGGGGTGTCTGGTAAAGAAATAGAGTTCCAACTTGGTTCACAGTTTGCAACGGCTGTGACTGGTACGAATGGTGTAGCTACCACCAGTCTGGTTTTGAGTCAAACTCCGGGCGAATATCAACTAATTGCAGAATTTGCAGGGGATGCGGATTATAAAGGATCTTCTGATTCAGAGACTTTCACAATACAAGAGGAAAATGAAACGCCAAAGGCAACCACAACTGTCACTTATTCGGGCGATCTTACAGGGCAATATTCTGATTCAGTTAATCTATCTGCAAAATTAGAGGATGATTCAGGAGGAATTTATAGGAAGGAGATAGAATTCCAACTAGGTTCTCAGATTGTGACGGCGTTTACGGACTCAGATGGCGTTGCTTCTACGAGCCTAGTTTTGAATCAGCCCTCAGGTAGTTATCAATTGACTACAGAATTCGGAGGAGATGAAGAGTATAAAAATTCGTCAGATTCGGATACCTTTACCATCGAGAAAGAACAGGTCAATCTCAATTATAAGGGAGATCTCTCAGGCCAATACTCTGATATGGTTGATTTGACAGCGAGGTTAATTGATGAATCTGGAGGGGTGCCTAACAAGGAAGTAGAATTCCAACTTGGGACCCGAACCGTGACAGTTACAACAGATTCAGATGGAATAGCTTCTACGAGCCTGGTTTTGGAACAAGCCCCTGATGATTATCAATTAAGGGTGGAGTTTGTAGGCGATGAGAATTATAAAGACGGTTCTGATTCAAACCCATTTACCATTAACAAGGAAGAAGTCAGCCTAACATATACTGGCCCTACAACTGCAAGTCCGGGAGATACGATTAACCTGACCGCTGAACTAGAAGACAAAGACGGCTCTATCGGCAATCTCGGAAGCAAAACGATTTCGTTTACTTTAACGGGAAGGACAAATAGTGGCGAGACTGATGGACAAGGTTTTGTGTCCGTGACAAGAACATTAAGGAATACTATAGAATCAGGTAAAGAATATACGATTTCGACGGAGTTTTCAGGTGATCAATACTATTATAGCGCAAGTGATTCTGACGGTATTTATATCGAAAGTGAGAAAAAAAGCTGGATTGTCGAAACCACAACTGAATGGAACGATTCAGGGTATCACGAAAACACAGAAGCCGAAGATGGAGGATTGAAACTAGTTATTAATAGCCAGGCAGAAGCTGACATCAATGGCGCTTGGACTTCCTACTGGCATGATTTCGGACAACAAGTTACTCTAAACGAATTGGATATATACACAAATATGGTCGAGGGACATGATGCTGAAGTAAAGTGCAAAGTCAGTGATGATAAGAGCTCGGTAAAAGACGAAACTTATTGGTACCAACTTTATGATGGGCAGAACAAATTCTCCCTAAGTCTAACAGACGGTAGATACGTTAAGGTCAAAATTAAGCTCCACTCAAATAGTGGAAGAGATGGGTCGCCAAGAATAGAAAACCTTTCAATATTTGCAAACACGTAAAACTGCTAGAGTCTCTTTTCACAATCGTATCGTTTAAGTTTGGATGGTGGGTTCTTTATATTTGCCGCTCCCGTTTAATTTGAAGAATGTTTTAACCAAGCTGGGGAACCTGTACTCTATTTTTCGAGCATTGTTTGGACAACTTTTTACACAGGACATGCAACGAATACATTTTCCCTCATCTATGTTTAGGGACTCTTTATCGATTGCGCCCGTGGGACATTCGTTGTAACATACCTCGCAGAAGTTACACTTGTCTCTGTCAACTTTTGGTGTTTTAATGAATATTTTAGAACTATACTGGGGTATTGATACGATACTCATAATTTTAGAAAAAATACTTTCGTCTGAGCCTAATTTCAAATTGTTTATATTGCTTATATCGTTGATTTTTCCGATTTTTTTGGATATTTCACCACCGAACCTCCTCGCTTTTTCCAAGTCTTTTTCGTTCGGTCTTCCGTGACCTATTTTGTTTTCTTCACAAGAATATGAATGTTCTCCGATGAAAGAACCTGCTCCTATGATTTTAAATCCAGATTCTTCAAGTATGTTTTTTAAATGTTCAATAGCTTTGCCTTCGTCTATGTTTCCATATACACTTATTAAGACGGCAGGATGTTCATCGCCTGATAATTTTTCTAATACTGGAATTAAAAAATTCGGAACTCTACCTGCGTGGACTGGTACTCCAATTATTAATAATTCTTCTCCCTTGAAATCAGGACTTTGAAAATCTTTACGAGCTTCTGGCTTAGTCAGATCAAATTTTCTAACCTCATCGTTGTGCAGTCCTTCGGTTACGGCAGAAATTATCTTCCGTGTGGTCCCTGTAGCTGAAAAATATACTGTAGTAACTCGATTTGTTTTCAAATTAATACCTCCAAGAAATATGTTAACTCAACTTACAAATAACTGGCCAATCGTTGGGTTTTAGCATGAAGATTTTCTCACGAAATAATCAAGTTCACTAAGTTTCAAAGGTTAGATAAGTTCCCTTTTTGTTTTGGAGTACGGGGAAATAGAAAAGGATTGAAAGAGATTAAAAGAAGTTAAAGAGAAGGAACAGTGATGAGTGCATGGAAAAAAATCGCAAGGTTTTAGTTCTGGTTTTGGTTTTTTCCGTAAGTCTGTCTGTATTTGGTTATTTTAATTATTTTGCTAGTGGTTTTGGGGATAGGGAAGAAAGAGGGCTAGTAAGTGAAGATAATTCTGAAATTGTTCTTTTTAAAGAGAATGTTTCATCGAATAGTTATTCCTCTAATGTTACCCCGCCCGAGAGTGAAGCCTATTTTCATTTTACTAGCGTTCCCGATCTTTTTAACTGGAATATTTATTATCCTCAGCCAGGTTGGGAAAATGCAATGGATTGGTTTTTAGGACGAATTGAAAACGAAGGTGCGTTTATGTTGAACGCCGGAGACATTATGGACGCTCGTTGGTGGGGAGGCAAAGAACAAGTCCGATCGGAAACTAAGAAATGGTGGGGGGCTTATAAGAGAAGGTTTGAAGATAAGGGCATTGAACTATATCCTGCTCCTGGCGATCACGAGTATGGTGACGATCAAGGGTTGAGTAAGATGGATTTAGTACCTGTTTATGCTGAACAGTTTTCATCGATTTTTAACATGCCGGAGAATGGTCCGACTCTGCTAGGTGTGAAGGGTATTGCGTATTCTTTTTCTAGGCAGAATTCAGCGTTTATGTCGGTGATTACTTTTGAGAATTCGTGTGATAGTCTGCAGTTTAGTGTTTTGAAACGGCAGGTAGAATGGCTAGGTAATCGACTTGAGAGATACGAAAATAAGGGATTTATCCTTGTTCAGGGTCATGTTCCGGTTTTTGGACCTGTTGAGAGTAAGAATAGCAGTGCAAATATGTTGGAGGAGGGTGTTGAAAGTGCGTTTTGGAAAACGATGGTGGAGCACGGAGTTGATGTTTATCTTTGTGGAGAACATCATCGAATAACTGCGAAAAAACGGGATGGGATTTGGCAAGTTGTTCACGGAGCTTTATGGGGCACTCAAAACGATGTGAATTACTTACGAGGTAGTGTATATCCGGGTAAGTTAAAGCTTGAATTATTCAGGTTCCCCGTGAGATACAATGGAGGAGTTTTAGAAAATCATCCTCATCGTTTGTGGATAAATGTTCCGAGAGAACAGGTGATAATCCCAAAAACAGTCAAAGATAACGGACCAACTTCTGTAGGAGAACTCGTAATAAAGGCTAAGGACAACAATAATCAGACAATCAAGGCGACCGGAGAATTTTTTAAAAACAAAGTTGACAACTCTCTGAAAGAACGTATTTTTTACATAGTAATCGGGCTACTCTTCATCGGTTCAATCCTCTTAATAATCCAATTCCTAAAGCAGAAAAAGATTCCAAATTAACGACAGACATAATCATTAGAGGAACCATCCTCTACTTATCAGAATTCTAATCGTCGAATACATTTTCATAAAATCTGCAAAAAAGAAACCACACATCTCAAGAATATGAACGAATAGTATGCGGCCGGCGGGATTTGAACCCGCGTATCGGGCTTGGAGGGCCCGAGTCTTAGGCCAACTAGACCACGGCCGCTCTTTTTGTTTT
>CAYSUV010000153.1:0-4174 GCA_964434275.1 Hadarchaeota archaeon (SeqCode)
GCTTCTTCTTCAGTGATAGGTTTTCCATATTCTGAAGGGATTTCTTTTGCGGCTTCGCCGAGAAACAAACATCCTAGATCTATTGGATAATCTTCACAATCGTTCGATTTTCTACAGATACAGAAATCCATTTTCCAGTGAAAATCAGCTTTTTTGATGAAATGTTCAACTACTTGTGAGGGAAGGGGTATGTTTTCAGGCGGTTCTATAAACTTGTTTACTTCTATCACTTCGTTTTTTGGAAGATAAATAAGCTCATCATCCCCACCGAAAGCAAAACTCTCTATAAAACCCCCAAAAACCGGTATTCTCGTAATTCTGGCGAGCATATATCTAAAAGGGAAAAGCCTGTCTATTATCTCGATAACACTCTCAGCCTTATTCATCATAATTTCATAAACAACTAACCCTGTTTAATCATTATAAAATAAACCGGAATGGTAAAACCAAGATATTCAAAAGAATCCGAACCCAACAAAAAATGGGAAACACATGCCATTACCAACAGGAAAAGTCAGTCCATACAAACTTCTAGAACTAGTTTTTCCAGAACTGGAATCGGATGATGAAAAAATCCTAGTAGGGCCTGATGTTGGTTTGGATGCTTCGGTTATTGGTTTTGGTGATGAGGTTTTGGTTTTTTCTTCTGATCCTATAACTGGGGCTTTGAAGGACCCGGGTTGGTTGTCGGTTAATGTTAATGCTAATGATGTTGCTGCTATGGGGGCTTCTCCTGAGTGGTTTTTGTTAACATTGTTTTTGCCTGAGGGGACTGAGAGGGCTGATGTTAAAAGGGTTATGAAAAGTGCGAGGGAAGCCTGTGATGAGTTGGGGGTTTCTATTGTAGGGGGGCATACCGAGGTTACTCCTGGGCTTGGTAGGGTTTTGATTTCAGGTGCTATGGCTGGTATAGCGCCTGAAGATCGTTGGGTTTCTGCTGCAATGGCTGAGCCTGGAGATGATATAATATTTACCAAAACTTCTGCTTTGGAGGGAACTTTTATTCTCGCGTTGGATCGAGAGGAGGAGTTGAAAAAAGAGGTGGGGATTGAAATAGTTGATGGAGCGAAAAAACTCAAGAAGCAGCTTTCTGTTGTAGAAGACGCATTGACAGCAGTTGAAAATGGTGAGGTCCACGCGATGCATGATCCTACTGAAGGAGGGTTGCTAGGAGGGCTTTTTGAGTTGGCTGACGCTTCAAATGTTGGTTTCTCGATTAGCTCAGATAAGGTTTTCATCGCTGAAGAAACAGAATCGATCTGTAATTATTTCGGGATAGATCCTTTCAAGACAATAGGGTCGGGTAGCCTGCTGATTTGCTCCGATTCGAAAGATAGTGAAAAAATTGTAGACTCCCTTGAAAATGTGGGTATAAAAGCTTCTATCATCGGAGAAATTCTAGAGGAGGAAAATAAAAGAAGTATAGATGGGAACATTGCGGAATTTCCCGAACAAGACGAACTCTGGAAAATTTTTGAATAATCAACCAAGTTTTTAGAGCAAGGCTTCAACTATATCTCGTTCCGTTATTATTCCGACTAGTTTTTCGTCTTCGAGAACGGGCAAGCCTCCGTATCCGTTTTCTTCCATTTTTCTCGCAGTTTCTCCTACGTCGTCTCCCGGTGTTACGGTGATTGGGGTTTTAGTCATCAGTTTTTCTATTTCGATATGCATCGCGTCTAAAGCGTCTCCGCTCGACATGTGGTTGAACATTTCGCTAGTTCCGAAATATTCTAACACATCTACTGAAGTAATTATTCCCAGTAAATTCCCATTTTCTATTACTGGTAATCGTCTGAAACCTTCTGAGATCATTTTTTTCATCGCATCGATAAGGTAAATGGAGGGATTGACAGTCACGATGTTTTGGGACATATAAGTTCCGACTCTTGCTTTAGCGGGTGAAGGCATGTATCTAGCCAAGTCTCGTTCAGAAGCAATTCCAACCACTTTCTCTTCTTTATTTATGATAGGCACGCCACCGACACCTTTTTCTTTCAAAATTTTAGCCACTTCAGATATGGACGCCTTATCATCTGCGTAGGGCGGGTCAGTTTCCATAATGATTTTCACAGAATCGTTTATAGCTGAAAGGAATTTACCCGAATGTTTATTTTCAATAATTTTATGCTTCTCACCGCCACCTAAGAAATCCACAATATCTCTAGTAATGAGCATACCCTTCAATTTGTTAGAACCAGGATCAGTTACCGGAAGTCTTCTAATACCTTTGTCAACCATTTTCTCAGAAGCATCTTTAATCGGAAGGCTGGGAGAAATTGTGATTACGTCCTTATTTGCTATTTTCATAATTTCGCCTTCCTTTTCATGAAGTCTTGACTCGAACTCTGCCGAACCTCGATCTCTTGATTTATAGCTTGCAGATGGGTCTTTTGTCAAAATTTTCACCTTAATCTGATTGGACATTCTAAACTTACTATTCGTATATAATCTTCTATTAATTATTTTACAACTCTTCCTATACAATCTTGGGTGAATCTACTTCTGAAAACCTGCATGCATCATCTCAAAATGTAGTTAAACCGGCTGGCCTAAGCTCGATAAGAGTTTACTTACCTCGTTCTAGTGAGTGGATTTAACTTTTTCTTGGTGTTTGTTTTATCCAACCAAGAAGTCTCGACATTCTTCGCAAATCCACTTGTTTTTATACTGTAGAAGAGGTTTACGTGCCTCACCGCATATTTCGCAGACGCTTTCCTCTATCTCTTCCTCGGCTGGTTTTATTTCTTGTCTTTCCGGAATTATCTCTAGAATTTGTGGAGTAACTTCTAGGACATCTTGGACGGTGACGATCCCAACTAGTTCTCCTTTTTTAACTACTGGCAGATGTCCAATGTTGTTTTTAATCATAAGCCTCATCGCATCCAACATATCCGTGTTAGGATCGGTAGTAATCAACGGTTCCACCATAATATCTTTGGCAGTAACTTCGCTAGGTTTCAAATCAGAAGAAATCACTTTTTCAAGCAAATCTCTCTCACAAATTATACCGATAGGTTCTTTCCCTTCAATTATGATGACACTACCGATACCCTCATTCACCATAATATCTGCTACTTTCATGACCGGGTCGCCTGGCCCTGCGGTGGTCACATTCACCGTCATCGCATCTTTCACAGGGACACTTCGTTCCATTTTTTTATCCTCACTATCCCATATTCTAGTTTGTTTTATTAAATTCCCCCTTCCCACGGTTTGGATAGTTCAATTTTTATTTAAAGCCTTCAGACTTTTTGAGGGAAAGATGTCTTCCAGACAAGAATGGAAAATAAACGCGGCCGAAAAAGCCGCCGAGTTAGTAAAAGACGATATGAATGTAGGGTTGGGTTCAGGAACTACCCTTGCTGAAGTGGTTAAAGTACTCGGGGAAAAGGAAACAGGTGCTGAATTCGTCGTTAGTTCCAATAACACCCAAAAAATAGCGGAAAAAATGGGTTTAAATATAACATCTCTAGAAAAAGGGACAGAACTTGATATGACGATAGATGGAGCAGACGAGGTAGATTCTAATTTTGACATGGTGAAAGGGGGTGGTGGAGCTCATACTCGTGAAAAAATAGTTGCAAAAGCAGCTGAAGAGGTAAACATCGTGGTTGATAAGACCAAACTCGTTGAAAATCTTGGTGAGAAAAACCCAATTCCGGCAGAAATAATACCTTTTGCTAAAAATTACCTCCTCGGAAAATTAGAAAAGTTTGGAGAGAAGGCTGAAATAAGAAAATCCTCTGATGGGGAATTTTTCTTCACTGACAATGGTAATTATATAATCGATACAAAAATTTCGAGTATAGCCAATCCTGAGGGTATTGAAAGAGAGTTGAATCAAATCCCAGGGATAATAGAGAACGGGATTTTCACAAATGTAGCAGATAAAATTTTCGTAGGATACGAAGATGGAAGTAAAGTGCTCAGATCGAAAGATGAGTTCCGAAAAATCTTCAAAAACTTGTAAAAATTTAACAATAACTAATTTTTCGTTTTTCTAATTATGGAAGTATCTTTTAAATCGGAAAGTAAACAATAATTCCAATGTATAGGCTTGTTGAGCCGGGGTAGCTCAGGTGGTTAGTAGCGCACGACTCATAGCCTCGATATATTGGTTGTGAGTGCTGATCCACGAGATGATGTGGGAAATCGTGAGGTCGCGGGTTCG
>CAYSUV010000154.1:0-4168 GCA_964434275.1 Hadarchaeota archaeon (SeqCode)
CATGGCAAGAAGAGGAGGAGAAGGAGAAGGAATGCCCGCAACAGGGGCAGGCCTCATGCGGTATTTCGACGAAGAAACTAGAGGTCCGAAATTAGACCCGAAATTTGTGATAGGGATGTGTATAGGGGTAATTATTTTTGAAGTACTTCTCCATGCTGGAGTTATTGTTTAGTGTTTTTCTTTTCTTTATTTCTGAAAATTAGTAATTTTGAGTTTTACTCGCCTTTCTTCTCGAAGTAATCGTCTAGCCAATCAATAGAACCTGGTTTTAGCGCTTTTTTTCCTTCGAAAGCTTTTTTTAATATTTTGATTGTTTCATCGGGTTTTTTATCGGTTGTATCTATTTCATAAACATTATTCGTTCCGTGTTTTTCGATCGCTTCACTGACTATTACCCCTAAAGCTTCCGCTTCGATATTTTCTTCTACTTTTTGTTTTGAAAAATTTCTTTCACTTAATCTTTTTTTCAAAACTTTAGGTCGGGTCCGCAAAACAATCACATGAGTGATTTGTTCTGGTGAAAGGAAGTGGGAGAGTAAACCATCTATCACTAAGCCGTCATCGCAACTTTCTATTATTTCTTGGAAAGACTCTTGTAAATCCTCTGTCTCAACTAGCTTAGTGCCATCGGTATCTAATTCGAAAATATTCTCCTTTTCGATAAACTCGTTCAAATCTAGCAATTCATAGCTTAATGCCTCTGATAATTTTTTAGATAATGTAGTCTTTCCAGTGCCAGGAGTGCCAGAAACTGCAATCTTTCTATCTTCTACCATAATTATCAACAAAAAATTAGAAGCGACCTTAACTTATATTGTTATGTCTAACCCTCACAAACTCGGTCCTAAAGCACCGATGGTTTAATGAAAGATTAGTTAACGAATATTTATACCGTCCGAATCTTAGTCTTTTTTCTCTAATCCTAAGCTCCATATTTTAACTTTGTGTGATTTTTTTGATTATTTTCAAACCTTTCAGGAAAATTTTTACGCTGAAAATCGAATTCTTTTTGATGGGAATCAGCCTTCTTAATTGGGGTGGTTAAAGTGTGTGAATTATGTGAAAAATTTGCCGATGATGATCGTTGGTTTCTAAACCCTGAGAATTATGGAAGACCCCTTTATAAAAAAATCGAAGATGAGGAAAAGAAAGAAACGGCGGCTAGTTCTGAGCTAAAGCTGGGAAAGCTAATCAAGTCTATGATTGATCTAAAAGAGGAAGATGAAGAAGCTTTTCAATCCGCCGTTGATGATTACTCAGAAAATGCTCGGAAAAACTCGGTAGGGCAAGTGGTGACTCTTGAAGACGGGAAAAAGATGGCTGAAATCGCTCAACCCATCGCTAAAATGGATTGCCTTTGTAGAAGACTAAGCCGAGCGACGTTTGAAGACGGAGAGGAAAGGCCTCGTTCTTGTCTGGGTACTGGTGTCGGTTTGTTTAGATGGGAGGAAATGCCTGAGAGGTATAAAGGAGGAATTGAATTTATTTCGACAGAGGAGGCTAAAGACCATCTTGAGAAGTGGCATGAGAAGGGGATGGTTGTTCTGATTATGACTTTTGGCACTCCTTACATTGGTGGTCTTTGTTTGTGTGATTATCCTGATTGTTTAGCGATTCGAATGAGGATGGATTATGGGACGATGAATCTTTTGAAGGGTCATGAGGTCGCAAAAGTGGATTATGATAAATGTACTGGTTGTGGAACTTGTGCTCAAAGGTGTCAATTTGATGCGATAAAAATGGAAGTTACTATGAATAAGGCTAATATAGATATGACGGAGTGCTTTGGGTGCGGAGTTTGTGAATATGCTTGTCCACAAGACGCTATTAGCTTGATTGATCGGGAAGAATTGCCTGGATTGAAAGATGAGTGGTAGCATGATGCCTAAAATAAGCGTTGATTATGAAAAGTGTACTGAGCCTTTCGATTGCAAGATTTGTTTGCAAACTTGTCCGGAAGCTGTTTTTATGATTGAACCTACTAAAGTCAAACCTTATGAAGAGACAGACCCTGGAGATTATCGACTATTACCTGTTTGGAGAGATAAATGTGTAGGTTGTATGGATTGTGTGGAAGCTTGTCCCAATGATGCTCTGAACGTTGAGGTTTGAGGTGGAGTTTATGAGTGAGTTAAAGCATGATTTTAAAGAAGAGTTGATTTCGGAACTAGCTGATGAGTTCGACCCGTCTGAGTTTGTAAAGCAGTTAGACATTTCGAATGGGGAAGATATTACTTCGTGTAAATCTGACTTTGAGGAGTATGGTGAGGTTCTTATTCGGAAAAGTATAAAGATTGGTGAAGAAAATCCTGATAGAATTTACGAACTTATGAAAGACGCTGCAGAGAAGACGGGAGAATTGAAATTTCCTTTATTTCCTGAAAGATACTTAGAATTAGCTTATTTGAGCATTCAACCATTCAGAAGGCTCTGGGTAAATGCAAATAGTCCTGAATTGTTTTCATTTGAAATAAAGAATTGTGCACTTTTTAATTGTATTGAAGAGGAATATGGGGAAGCAAGTTCTAGTAAGATGGCTTGTAGTACATTTTGTTTTAAAATGATAGACGAGGCGTTTGAGAATTTTGATTTTAATATTGAAAAGTCAATGCCTGAAAACATGGCGGAAAATGAAAAATGTTTGTTTGAGATTGTGCGGATGGATGGTTGAAGATGGTTGAAATTTTTCTTTTTTTATGCACTACCAGTGATTCTTCTGAGGCTAGAGAGATTGGTAAACAATTGGTCGATGAGAAGCTGGTTGCTTGTGTGAATATTGTTTCAATGATTGAGTCGATTTATAGGTGGAAGGGAAAAGTTGAGGAAGAAAGTGAAGCTCTCTTATTTGGTAAAACAACGAGAAAAAATTTGGATGTTCTGATCAGTCGTGTTAAGGAATTGCACAGTTATGAAACTCCAGAAATTTTAGCTTTTGAAGCTTCTAAGGGACTCCCAGATTATTTGAAATGGGTAGAAAACAATGTAAAATAATAGGCTTGAACTAGCTACTGTTTTCCTTTATACGAGTTTGTTTTGAGGAGTATGTTCCGGTTTTATTGGTTCGATAGGCTCGTTTTAACAATACATTAGGAGACTAAGACTCATTTTTACTGATATTCGGCATATATATACGATATAGGTAGGGATAAGGGTGGACATTTAAATAAGGGGTCTTGAATATAAACAATGGCTTAAAAGGCTTCAAATAAGACTCAAAGGTTAGGAGGGTGAATCATGTCAAAAGTAAGTAAAGAGATAAGAGAGGCTGAAGATAGAGAAACTTTCCTTTACTTTTTCACGACTTTACTTGTCTTTATGTTTCTACTAGGCGGCTGGTTTCTAATAGACGGAATAGCACAACAAACAAATCTCACTATGAACTTTTGGGGAATATACACAATGGCAGTAGGATTCGCAGTAGTCGGGCTTTCATCCTTTCCAACATTTTACAGAGATAGGTACAGAGTAACCGCAATGGGATTAATACTAAGCATCGGTGGTTATCTCTATGCAGTTTTTGCAGCCCCTCAAGCAATATCGAATCTAGCAAAAGGGATTCTAATCATGTTTCTAGGAGGAGTCGCTGCAGGTTATATCCACTACCTCAATGAAATAGGTTGGGATCTAGTCAGAGGAAACAAAAAACGTTTCATCGCACTCGTAATTCTATTAGCATTATTTCTGATAATCTGGGGTCTCCTCGGAAATGCTTATTCAGAGGTTTTCTTTGAAGCCACACAATCGATAAGTTAACAGTAATCTTATTTTTCAAGATTATTTATGTGGTTTGTCGGAAACTATAAAACTAATATTTTTCTGATAAGAATTACGAAAACAAGATAGAGGAATGATAACTATGGAAGAAAAAACAGAAGATATTATAGCTGAATTCGGGACGGACCGTCTTAAACGAGGTTTCGCCCAAATGCAAAAGGGTGGCGTTATTATGGACGTTACTACACCTGAAGAAGCTCGGATAGCTGAGGAAGCTGGAGCTGTAGCTGTAATGGCGCTTCAGGCTGTGCCAGCTGAAATAAGAGAGGCCGGAGGAGTGGCGAGAATGGCTGATCCCTCAATAATCGAAGATATTATGGAAGCGACTACAATTCCTGTGATGGCTAAGTGTAGAATTGGTCATTTCGCGGAGGCGCAGGTGCTGGAGGCGTTG
>CAYSUV010000155.1:0-4149 GCA_964434275.1 Hadarchaeota archaeon (SeqCode)
GTATCTAAGAGGTTGTTTTATGTCAAATGATTTATAGGCGATTTTATCCGAAAGCCCTTGAATAGCGGTTGTTTCTCCACCTGTCTCCACTGTTGTGAGAAAAGTAGCAGATAGGAGTAACGCAGGCAGAACCAATAGAAGCGCTATGCCGCTCAGAACCATTCCTTTTTGGCCTAGAAATGACATTTTATTCTATCCCCTCTCCTCTCCACAAAGAAAGAGTTATAGGGTCATGGAAAAGTTCGTAACCTTCTGATCCGCTTATGGAATTTGCTGTCAGTCTAAGCCATTTATAAGATGATTTGTTTTTATCCATGACATTTTGAACTATATTCGCCCCGATGAAAACTGCTCTTCCTGCGGATTTATTCGGAGTTGTATCATTTGTTATTAGACCACACAAATCGAGGGTCTGATCCTCTGGATAATGACCCCAGTTGGTTAGTACTTTTGCTGTGCTGGTATCATAATCCGCGTCGTTCTGAGTGGAGTCGTGTTCTTCGATATTGTTTATTTGGCTAACTTCGCCGGTATCTACGTAGTCATCGTAAGTGTAAACATAATCTCCTTCGTATCCTAGGTTATCTATAGGTGTAAAACCGTAAAGTAGAGGATGGTCAAGATTGGACTTTGCATTAATCGGTTGGGCATACATTTTTAATCCGTTGAAAAAGTCTGGGTCCGATTGCGATTCTATATCGCTTTCGAGGGAACTTCTATCTTGTTGTCTAATGTCGTGACCTGTTGGATCATCGTTAAAATTATATATTCCAAATACTTCTGTGAAGTTGCTAGCATTATCATTGGTCGTGTCTTGATTGTTATAAAGGGTATCGCCAGCTACAATTAACCTTCCATATTCGGCGAAATTTTTGAGTGCTTCGATAGTTTCCCAGCTGAATCCAATATCTGCATCTGGGATAAAAACCGCGTCATAGAATTCGTAATCGTTTCCGTTTGCATCCTCCTTCTCTATATTTTCTTTAAGATTTCTTTCATCGGTAACTTTTTTGATATACCATAGAGGTCTCATCTCGCTTATGTTGTCTACGAAGTTTTCTTCTCGATTTTCGGGAGTCCAAGCGAGTGTGCGGAAGTAATTTTCTTTAGCCGGAACGGTGAAGAGAAAGTTTGAAACGGTTCTGTCTTTAATATTTTCGTATAAGTTGTCCCACTTGTCGTTATCTGATGGGTATACCGATATTTGGTCTCTGATAAAAAGCCTAAATTGTGTGTGTTCAGGTAGTGCTACTTTGAGGTTCTCTCTTAGTACTTTCCTAGCTTCTTCATAGTCTGCTGCTTCCATCTCTAGCACTGCGTTTTCAAAAGCTCCTTTTAGAGTTAGTATTTTAACTGCGTCTCGGGCAGTACGTTGTAAGCGGATACGGCCGAATTGTTCGTGGGTGCTTAGTGAGCTTCCGACGCTGGCGACGCTGGCAAGGGCTATTAGTGAGACTAGAATGGCAAGTGTAGCGTCAAGGCTAAAAATGAAACCGTCGTTTTCTTCTTTAAGATACATCTCGAGTTATTACCTCCATAATTTTAGTTGAAATACGTATGTTTCTTTTCCTAACAGGTTGGCAACTTGGTTTCTATTTTCTCCGCTAGGGAGTCCGACTACATATACTCTGAATGCTTCTTCTGGAATTCCGGTTAGTTTTAAACCTATGAAGTTAACTTCTTCTTCGGTAAGCTGGTATTTGTCGGCGATATTTCCGTCGTTTTCTATACCGCCAGGGGCGTCAGGAAGAATCTTTGGCATCTCTTTAACTTTATAATGAAATGAGGTTTCTCCCTCCGTAGAGTTTATCCATACTTTTACTTCCCAGTTTGCTTGTGGTTCCATAAGATTTTCGATATAGAGATACCAGTCGTAAGTTGTTAATTCACCGGAATAGATGAAGAATTCTAAGTTTTCATATGCTGCTGCTCCTGACCTCATCAGTGGGGGGCTTTTACCGGGGACGTAAATCAGCCTTCCATAAACAATTCTACTTACTATAGATACTTCCGAAGCGTTTTCGGAAGGGGGGGTGTCTCCAGATTCTTTTCCGGGCCAGAAATGATAGATGGTTTTTCCTTTTTCAACGACTCTTATTTCAAAGTTTTCGATGGAATCATTCATACCGAAGAATTCTACGATTTCTTTATCGGCATTGTCCTCATTTGGTTTCCAGTTGTTTCCTGTGATTTCACCGGCTAGTTTTGAAATCTTGTCAGAGTCGATATGGTTAGAAATTGGTCTGTTATTTGGGTTAAGTTTGGCCATGCCTAGAGTATTGAGGTCGCTGGGATGAGTTTCCCAGTCTATAGGATCTCCAGCTGTTTTTACTAGTATATCTGCGGTATCGTTTGTCATTCTTTCAAGCGAGTAACGGGTTGAATAACTTTTCATCTGCCCGCTTGCGATATCATAGGCTTGTGATGATATGGAGAGAAAGGCTGCGACGAGAATAAGTGCAAATATCATATCTGTAGTGAAGACTTGTCCTTGGTTTTTCATTTTATCACTCTCTTCCCGATTTTTACAACAATGTTATATTCAGGGTTTATACCTTCCAAATAAGTTTGAGCAATCTCTTCTGCGTTGCTGGTTATTACTTCGTTTTCAGGAGGGGGGGTACCTTGAACGGTGAGATAATAAATCAAGTTATCGTTTTTTAGATCCCAGTCGGAAATGATTATCTTAGTTTCGTTTTGGATAGATAATCTAGCAATAGCGGTTTGTACTCCTTTTCTAGATGAATCTATTGCGTTAGTGGTCGCGAATGTGTTTTCTCCGTTTACTTGTAGATATGCGACCGTTATCAGTACAGCTGATAATATTAGCAGAGCTTCTATGCTTGCTTGTCCTTTTTTCGTCAGCAACTTTCCACCTCGATTTTTGCATTATCCCAAAAAATACGGATTTTGTTGGACAGGTTTTCAGGTTTTAATCTAAAAGAATCTATATTATTTGGAACGATTGAAGCTTTTCCTATGGGTTTTTTAAGCCCACCTTCTGAGTTTTCTACCACTATAGTTCGGTTTTCTTTATCTAGATATAAAGTATAATTTTCACCGAGAATATTCTCTGGAAGAATTACGGTTATACTAAAGTAATCATTCTCACTCCTTTTAAGACGTGCTCCGTTAGCGTATACAGAGTTTATCACGCCGGCTAGTTTCTCAGCAGTCATATCTTTTATAACCACCTTAGAGGTTTCTTCTGCCATATCGTTATTTCTTTGGGAGATAGTTATAAGCGAAGTTGCTACGGTAATCAATAATAATAAGGCGAAGAAAGCGTCTATTGAGAAAAAACCTTTTTTATCTTTCATTTTTACCCCCCTCCAGGATTAATATTAATATAGACTTCATCATTTTCTTGGTCAAGGGTAATAACCTCTGTTTTGCTATTGTCCCATTCAACAATTACAGTGTAAACACCGTTTGAAATATTTGTCAGTGAATTATCAAAACCGTACTTAATACTGGAGCTGACCCACAAGACATTCTCATCATAAATAATACTTATTTGTACATTATCTTCTGATATTTCTAGATTTTCTATTCCCGAAAATTCTGCAAATTCTATTGTTTTGGCACTCTCCGCATTTTTATAGACTCTATCTATAGAGGCAGCAATTTTATCGCACGCATTTCTAGCCGCTGATAAATCTTCCGTTTCTCTAGCAAGGTTTCCTGCAGGTTCCACCATCTGAGCATGAGTAAACATGGCAAATATTACTAACATCGCTGCGAATATCGCCATATACTCAACTGATCCTTGTCCCTTCATTCTAAACCTCCTTAATTCTTATTTTCATAGTCGGTAAAAGTTCAAATGTTATCCTCACTGAATGCTCTCCTCGACTCATTATATCTTCACGATTTTCGAAAATAATAGCAGGATGATTATTTTTATATAAAAGGGTTTTAACCGAAAGGATATTATCCTCCCCCCAATCATTAGAAAGAATTGTTAACTCTACAAAGTTTTCAGGGTCTGTCGAATCGAAGATTTTAATATTATCAATTCCACTGGGAAGAGTATAATCTACAGTTTTCGTAGCTCCAGGACCTTCGATATATGTCATGTTAATAGAGTGAACGATTTTATTGGCGGCCTCTTTTGCTAGAGTGACCTCTTTGATTTTATCTACACTG
>CAYSUV010000156.1:0-4115 GCA_964434275.1 Hadarchaeota archaeon (SeqCode)
TATCTGCCTATCCTATAACTCCACAAACCGATATCGTAGAAAGATTGAGTGAGAGGAAGGCTGATGGAGAGTTAACGAGCGAGTGCATAAAAGTCGATAGTGAGGTTAATGCCGCTTCTACCTGGATCGGTGCGAGTGCAGCAGGAGCGAGAGTTTTCAGCGCAACCTGTTCCCAAGGTCTTAAACTGATGAGCGAAGTTTTGGTCAGCGCTGCCGGTATGAGACTTCCGCTAGTCCTAGCTATTGCGAATAGGAGTTTATCCGCTCCTCTAAGCATTTGGGCAGACCATACGGATACTTTTGCTGAAAGAGATGGAGGGATGATACAGTTCTATGCTGAAGACGTTCAAGAAGCGATGGATAATGTCGCTATGGCGTACAAGGTGGCAGAGGATAGAGATATTTGTATCCCAGCTCTTTCCTGCTTAGACGGGTTTATTTTAACTCATGTTCAAGAAAGAGTAGAAACTTTCGATCAAAAAGAAACAAAAGAATTCCTTCCGGAAAGAAACCCTCCGTTTACTCTAGACCCTTCCGACCCAGTAACGATGGGAGCTTATGCAAGACCAGAGCATTGGACAGAGACTAGGTACGTTGTTCATAAAGCTCAGATGAAGGCAAAAGAGAAGATTGGTGAAGCTGTGAAGGATTTTGCAAACGTTTTTGATAGGGAGTATGGACTAGAGAATGATGGTTTGATAGAAACATATCGAGCCGATGACGCAGATGTAGTTCTAGTAGCTTTGGGAAGTGTTTGTGGAACTATTCGGTATATTGTTGATGAGTATAGAGAGAAGGGGGAGAAGGTAGGGCTTGTCCGTCCTAGGGTTTATCGTCCGTTCCCAGTGGATAAAATAAGAAAAGTATTGAAGGGGGCTAGTGCAGTGGCGGTTTTGGAAAAAGATGTCTCCGCTGGTTATCAAGGCGGTTTAGCTATCGATATTAAGTCAGCTTTGTATCAATCAAATATTCGAATACCAATGCTCAACTTTATAGTCGGACTAGCTGGTCGAGATGTTTCGAAAGATAACCTCAGAAACATAGTTGAAAAAACTATGGAAGTTCAGGATAAAGATCCGGAGGATATAGCTTTTGAAGATGAAGAGTATTGGGAACCCTTAAAATCAGAAATGCTTCCAGAAGGAGTTGATGAATAATGCCAGAGGATAAATTCAACCACGAGGACGATCTTTACTGCTCAGGTCATAGAGCTTGTCCAGGGTGTGGAGCAGCATTAGCTTGTAAATTCGTCACAGAAGCTACAGGGCCGGATACGATAATGGCTATGCCGACGGGTTGTATGGAGGTGACTTCTACTCCGTTTCCTGAGAGTGCTTGGGGTATAAGTTGGATTCATAATGTTTTTGAGAATTCTGCGGCTGTTGCAGCTGGGGTTGAGTCAGCTTACAAGTCTTTTGATCGTCGGGGAAAAGAGGGGTATATGGATTATGATGATGTTAATTTTGTGGTTTTGGCTGGGGATGGTGCGACTTTTGATATTGGGATTAGGAGTCTTAGCGGTATGATGGAGAGGGGGCATGATGTTTTGTATATTTGTTATGATAATGAGGCGTATATGAATACTGGTATTCAGAGAAGCGGTAGCACGCCGCTGGGTGCTAGCACTACTACGAGTCCTGCTGGGAAAGAGAGTCATGGTGAAGATATTCATAAGAAGGATATGCCGAGGATAGCGGCGGCTCATGGGCTTGAGTATGTGGCGACATCGAATATTGCTTTTCCTGAAGATTTTAAGGGGAAAATAAAGAAAGCTTTGGAGATTGATGGTCCTAAATACCTTCAAGTTTTTTCACCTTGTCCTAGAGGGTGGAGGAACGATGCTAGAAATGTTGTCAAAATTGCGAGATTAGCGGTTGAAACTGCTGTTTATCCTGTTTATGAGATGGAGAACGGAGAAATAACTGACGTTATGAAGATAAAGGATCGGAAACCTGTTGAAGAGTATTTGAAACTGCAAGGTAGGTTTAAACACCTTTTCGAGCAAGAGGGTGGAGAGGAAGTTATTGAAGAGATTCAGAGGGTCGCTGATCAAAACGTGGAAAGGTTAGGGCTAGTCAAAGAATAGTTTTCCCTAGACAAAATAATAAAAATCTGGTTATGCTTCTTTCTATGTAGGATTGGATATGGTGATAGAAGCTTCGGTTTTAATTGGAGGGGAAGCTGGTGATGGTGTCAGAGCAGCTGGTGGAGTTTTAGGGAGAATATTCAATCGTCACGGAAAGTATTCCTTCGTCAGAGAGGATTATCAGTCGCTAATCAGGGGCGGGCATAATTATTCCCAAGTTTTGGCATCTTCTGAAAAAGTTTGGAACCAATATCGAGAGGCAGAGGTTATAGTAGCGCTCGATATGAGGACTGTAAACAATCATGAGAGTCGGCTTTCCGAAAATGGAAAGCTAATTTTTGATCCTGAAGAAGTAGATTACGAATCAGAGAAAGCACTTTCCATACCTTTGTCTTCAATGGTGGAAGATGTGGGAGGTATAGAGATAATGAAAAACTCCGCTTCTCTAGGCGCAATAGCTTATCTATATGGATTGGACTTGGAAATAGTGAAAGAAGTTCTAAAAGAAGAATACGGTGAAAAATCGGAGAAAAACATAACCTTAGCACAAAAAGGATATGAATACGCTGAGGATTCGTTTGAAAGAATTAGAGAATTAAAACCTCAAGAAAGGGAAGAAACTCCCCTCATCACGGGAAACAAAGCAATCTCACTAGGGGCCGCCAAAGCGGGATTGAGCGTTTATATTGCGTATCCTATGACGCCTTCAACTTCGATTCTTCACTTCACCGCTAATTATCAGGACGAACTTGGGTTGACAGTTGTTCAACCTGAGAATGAGATAGGTGTGATTAATATGGCTTTAGGTTCTTCTTATGCCGGTGCTAGGTCTATGATTGCGAGTTCAGGAGGTGGGTTTGCTTTGATGCAGGAGGCGGTGAGTTTGGCTGGGATGAGTGAGACTCCTCTTTTGATTGTGGAGTGTCAGCGTGCCGGGCCAAGTACTGGAGTTCCTACCTATACTGGTCAGGCTGATTTGGAGTTTGCTTTGAATTCGGGTCATGGTGAGTTTCCGAGTGTTGTTTTGGCTCCGGGTGATCAGGAGGAGGCTTACTATAGGTCGGGTGAGGCTTTGAATCTTGCTTGGTTGTATCAGATTCCGGTTGTTCTTTTGTCTGATAAGCATCTTTCTGAGAGTCGGATGAGTTCTGAGATTGATTTTGATAGGATTTCTGTCGAGGAAGGGAAAACTGTTGAGGATTCTGGAGAGGATTATGAAAGGTATAAGATTACTGAAGATGGTGTTTCCCCCTTAGCTTTCCCCGGGGCGACTGGTGCTTTGGTTCAGAATAATAGTTATGAGCATACGGAGCTTGGATACACGACTGAAAATCCTGAAGAAATAGTGGCGATGCAAGATAAGAGAAACGAAAAGTGGGAGTCCGTTAAAAAAGATGTGCTTGATAGAGAACCTGTGAAAGTTTATGGTGATGAAAATGCGGACAATCTTGTGCTTGCTTGGGGGTCTACCAAAGGAGCGGTTCTGGAAGCATTGAAACATTTAGATGTTTCTGTGAAGTTCGTCCAGCCGATATATCTCAAACCGTTTCCTAGGGAAGAGGTTTCTCAACACATTGAGGAGGCGGAAAAGGTTGTTAGTGTGGAGGCGAATTCTACTGGTCAGTTGGCGGAGTTAGTTCGAAAAGGGACGCTTTCTTCAGTGGATGAAAAGGTTTTGAAATATGATATGCGTCCGTTTAATCCTGTTGAATTGGCTGAGGATTTGAAGGAGGTGTTTGGATGAGTCCTGATTTAGATACACCGGTTGAGAATACTTGGTGTCCGGGTTGTGGAAATTTTGGAATATTGCAAGCGGTTAAGATGGGTTTTAATGAGTTAATTGAGGATGATCAGATAAATCTTGAGAACATAGTCAACTCTGCAGGTATCGGGGGTCATGCTAAAATTTTTGATTATCTACAGGTGAATGGATTTTAGTCTATTCATGGAAGAGTTCAACCTACAATAACAAGAGCTAAACTAGCAAATCCAGAGATGGAAGTGTTGGGCTTTTCCGGCGACCGAGAAG
>CAYSUV010000157.1:0-4103 GCA_964434275.1 Hadarchaeota archaeon (SeqCode)
CATTGGACTAGTAGCAGTGCTAATCGTGATTATTTGGAAATACCTCAACATGTAACTTTACTAATTTCCTCCGACCCACCTACCAAATCTCTAATTTCTTCAAATGTATCCTTTAGATAATCAAACAATACGTAACCTAAACACAGAATCCCAACTATAAACATTATAGAAGAAACAAAACTAGAAAAGCCGGATCCAAAAAGTTGTTCTAAATAAGTTGTAGAATTATGCAAACCATGAATTATAACAACCCCTATAATACTCCTAGTCTTCCAGTAAACCAAACTCCAATTCACAGCCAAAATAAAAACTCCACCAAACATGGGTAATCCGATAAAACCGAATCCGGCATACCAAAGATGCAGAGAAGAAAACAATAAAGAACTCAAAACAATAGCTAAAATCGGTCCTTTTGACAAAAACCTATCCAAAACAAACCCTCGAAAAATCAATTCCTCAAAAAAAGCCACCGGAAAAAAAGAAGCAAACAACATATACCCAAAATACCAATTCGGAAAACCTTCAAACTGAGTTTGAATAACATCTCTAGGATCAATACCAAAAACCGATATAGCACCCTGCCAGTAAAGAGCTAAAATAGCACTGAAAACAACAAAAAGAGCAAAAGCCCAAACAAAACTATCAAAACCATTCTTCTTTCTAACACCCACAGTCTCCCAAAGGTCTTCCCGCCCCTCAAAACGAGTTATATGAAGAAAAATAATCAACAAAGGTAAAGCATACATCACCCACTGCTCTATAACAGCAAGCACCTCCCCCCTAATATGAAAAGGAGAAGCAATGATACCGAAAAGCAAAGAAACCGCCAACATAGAAGAATACGCAATAATAGGCCCTAACCAGTTCCCCACTTCTTTGCCTACTTCAGACCTTGAGGAAATTTCAGATGACATAAATACTACCCTTATAGCTCAATCGACGTTAGTAAATTTCTAACTCCCCGATAATAAATCAATAGCAAAGCTATATCCAATTTTATATCAACAACAATAGTCTTATTCGATATGGTTAAAAACTATAAACAGTTGGGGTACTCAAATGAACTTCATTTATCTGCTCGTCATAGCTCTTTCAGCTCTAGTTATTGCCCTCTTAATCTTAGTTATTTTATCAGTCCGACGTTCCAGAGAACTATTGAGATTTAAAGACGATGCTCTAAAAAGAATGAACGAACTCCACGAAGAGTTAAAATCAATCGATAAATCAAAAACAGAATTCATGAACATTGCAGCTCACGAACTAAAAACCCCTCTAGTTCCCATCATTGGATTTCTTCACCTAATAGACGAAAAAGAACTAGACGCTAAAAACAAGGAAAGCATCAACATAATCAAAAGGAATGTTGAAAAATTACAAGAAATAATTGAAGACATCTTAGACATTTCGAGACTTGAATCGAGGATAATGAACCTCAATATAGAAAAAATCGACCTGAAAGAGTTAATAGAAAGTTCAGTTGAAAGAGCAAAACCCCAAGCAAAAGAAAAAGGAATAAAAATCAACACATCACTATCAAAAGCTCCCAGTAAAATCCATGCCGACGACATCAGAATAACCCAAGTTCTCGATAATCTCCTCAAAAACACAATAGAACTCACTGAAAAAGGGGATGTAAGGATAAAAGCGGAACAAAAAGACGAAAAAGTACAAGTAAAAGTAAAATCGGACAACGTAAAAACAGACAGGGAAGCTATAACAGGCTTATTTTCAGATTCTCTCCAAACCAAAAGCCAAATGTCGTTTGGTAAGAACAGTCCCGGACTTGATTTATTACTTTGCAAAGAAATTATAGAAACCCATGACGGAGAAATTTGGGTTGAAAGTGAACAAAAAAATAAAATCACCTTCAATTTCACTATCCCCATAGAAAATAAACAAAAACAAGAATCAAGAGGAAACAAATAATGACAAACGTAATGATAGTAAATGAAGAACCAGACATCCTGAGACTAATAACCAGAATTCTAAAAAATCATGAATATAACACTCTCACATGTAAAACCGGAAAAGAATGCCTAGAAAACTTTCAAGAAAAAAAACCTGACCTAATATTACTCGACATTGACACTCCAGATATACAAAGTTCTGAAATCTATAACGAAATAAAAAAACAAGAAGAAAAACAAAAAATTATCTTCCTAACATTCTTTGAAACCGGCGAAATACTTGATATGGAAGATACCGAACCAGAAAAAATTGACCATTTAATCAAACCTTTCAAACCCAAAGAATTACTGGATAAGATAGAAAATATCTTAGAATAGTTAAAACCCCTGACCTTCAACTCTCCTATTATCTTTCCTGAATCCTAGCCTCTAACCATCTTTTCAAAATTTTCCGGTTCTTACCTTCACTCTCAGATTTCAAAACTTTCTCAAAATCAAGATCCATCTCTATCGCACTTTTCATAACTTCAGATACCGAACTCCTAACCAAATCGTCATAATCTACTTCTTTCCCCTCCCCCGGAAAGATTTTCTCAGTCAACTCCCGAGTTGCCCTGCTAACAGGAGAATAGGGCTCCCTCAAAATAACAGGCTCATTTATAGAAGCTGACTTTTGGACCGAAGGATCCTCAGGTATCTTACCATATATAGGAAAATCCAACACTTCCTCAATATCTTTTTCAGAAACATCGTCTTTCAAACCCATAAACCTTGACATGACAACACCGATAGGGTTCGTATCAAACCGCTCAGCGACTTCAACAGTCCTCATAGCATCCGACAAAGACATAAAGCCTGGATCCGTCATAACAACCATCTCATCACAAAACTCTAAACAAGGCAAAGCTCCATCACCTAAACCAGAAGGAGGATCTACCAAAATCGTCTCAGATCTAACCGAGAGTTTCTTTAAAACTTCAGGTAATTTCTGGGGCTTTGCCCTTCTTAATCTTTGAAGAGATATTCCAGCCGGTATGACTTTCACCCCAGCCGGACCTGTATAAATAGCCTCTTCTAGTTCTACCTCTGATTTTTTTTCGGACAAAACCTCATGTATTGACGGTCTCTTTTTATCCAATCCAAGTGATACGGACAAATCCGCCATAGGCAAATCTGCATCCAATAAAAGTATCTCCTCACCTAGCTCGGAAGCTGCTATAGCTACGTTTAAGATTACTGTGGTTTTACCCACTCCCCCCTTTGAGGACGCAAAAAGTATTCTATCTCCCAATTTCTCACATCGATTCAAACAGTTGAACTATCCTACATCTCTTACATAGAATATTTTAAATAAAAAAACTCGGCTTTACCCAAAATATGGTTTTTAAACCTTTCAGATTTACAAGATAAATAAGAGTGTTAACAATTGATAAAAGGCAATACCATGAGCATTACATTCATCACAAGCAACGAGAACAAATTCAAAGAAGCACAAGAAATTGCAAATAGGCACGGAGTAAAAATAAGACATAAAAACATAACCTATACAGAAATCCAAGCTGACAACCTAGTAGAAGTAGTGAAACCAAGCGCTGAACAAGCCTTCGAAATAGCCGGAAACCCCTGCTTCGTAGAAGACGCAGGACTATTCATCAAAACTTTGAACGGATTTCCAGGACCTTATTCATCTTATGTATTCAAGACACTGGGCAACAAGGGTATACTTCGCCTTATGAAAAAAGAAGAAAACAGAAAAGCTGAATTCAAATCCGCTGTTGGTTACTACGACTCCAATCGGGACCCCAAAATATTCGAAGGGGAAACCAAAGGGAAAATCTCCAAATCAGAACGAGGTTCTGAAGGTTTTGGTTATGATCCTATTTTCATCCCTGATGGTTCAAACGGAAAAACTTTTGCAGAAATGGCACTGGATACTAAAAACATGTTTTCTCACAGAGCATCCGCAATCGAAAAGTTTGTTAAGTGGTATGCCAGTAATAAGAAGGCTGAAGAAGGTGGTTAAATGTCAGAGATACCAGAATGGGTAGAGAAAAGTTCTGAAGAGATTGAAGAGTTAATAGTAGAGCTCGCAGAGGAGAAAGACAAATCTCCAAGCGAAATTGGGAATATACTTAGAGATGAATATGGAATTCCCAGCGTCCAAGAAGTTCTCGGAAAAAGTATGCTGGAAATATT
>CAYSUV010000158.1:0-4056 GCA_964434275.1 Hadarchaeota archaeon (SeqCode)
GGCATAGTTTTACCATAACATTCTCTAATTAAAATTGTTTGTGCTAAATAAACTTTTTTTATTATTATTTAACTATATTTTATATTTTAGTTAAATTATTTAAACCTTCTACAACACACAGATAAACAGAATAAGTTCAAGGGGGTGATCAAATGGGAAACTGTCTCAAGTGTGGGATTATAGGAATTCTCATAGGACTAGGATTGGGATTAGTCACCGGAAGTACTCTTGTCCACTCAGTATCTCTATCCTCTATCCTTGGACTGGGTTTCGCTGCATTACCCAAAATTTTCCCAGATAGTAAAGAAAATAGACAGCCACCTAACTCCTTAACTGGAAATCCTTGCGTCGATAAAAATCGAGCACCCGAAGGGAGTAAAACCAAAAGAGAACTCACAGAAGCCTGCAGAGAGATTAGCTCTGAAAGAAGGGATAGAAGAGAAGGAATTGGATATGATTCTTGTTCTTGCTAAACCCAATAGAAAAGCTAATTATCGGCCAGACAGAATAAAAGATAAATATTATTAAAAACCAATGTCGGGTTTAAAAATAAAAAAACGGGTGGCCACCGGCTTTTTGCCACCCTAAACGTTCAATTGTCTCCGAACTATTCCAAAAAATTTAAACTGCTTAGAGAGGACATCATCTGATGGCACGAATGATGTCACCGACATCGTCTGAGCTTTTTGCGATGACAAGAATGATGGGCGGACTGACGTGCTTGATTTTTATCTCTTGTTGTTAGAGTTTTCTTTCTATGCCTTCTTTGGTGAATATAGCTCCTATTATTCCGAAAACTACTCCTGCTCCTAGTAGGATTACTAAGACGAGCAGATCATAGATTAGGTGATATCCTCTGGTTCCGAAAGGTTCGGATTTAGTTCTCCAGTCTAGGTAAAAATATGCAGCGGAGAAGAGTATGAATGAGAATAAAAAAGATATTCCCCCTTTTCCATAATCTGGTGAACTAGACCCGCTCATTTTTCCACCCCATATTAAGAGTCAAGGGAAATAAGTTTTAGCAAGTCCAAACGAGTTGAAAAATTCGAGTTTTGTTCGAGAAAAGTTGTAAAAGTCAAGTGTTTTTTAAATAATTCTGATGAGTAGTTTTTCAGATTCGGATGGTTTTGGGTTTTCAAAAAGGATTTTCAATCATAATATTTGTATAAACTTGTTATTTATGTGGGGTGGCAAGGAGTTTTAAAGGGGGTAGAGTTGGGACTATCCATAACAGAAACGCTGCTAATAGCCATAATATTCATTACGCTAGTTGCTATCCTTCAATCGAGAGATATTATATCAAAAGAAGGGTGGGGAGGACGATTCTTACTCGTAGCCGCAGTGTTCATGGCATTATCAGTAGGATTTAGAGTACTCGCGGACGTAGCCAGCCTTTATGGTAGTGAAAGTGTGGCGCGGCAGATAAAATGGGCTGGTATTTATATTGGTTATACCGTGGCGGGTATTGCGACTATCCTGGGCAGTATTTTGATCGCTTTACAAAGTTTGATAAAAGGTTTCAGCACAAAACCAGCCGCTAATTCGGAGGTTAACAGGGGAAAAACGGGTGGAAACCAGGTTGATAAGAAAAAATTGGCTGAACTAGTCCGTAAATTCGCTAAATCTGGTAAAAATAGCGCTAAAGTGCGAAGTTCCAGACCTATCTTAGAGGTTTATGATTCATTGTCAAAAATAGTAGAAAAAATGGAAGAGAACACCGTAGAGGTGGAGATCGGAAAAGAAAACGTCTATCTAAAAAAGAAAAGATAAAAAGCCGAAAACCTACCCCCATCTACCCCCCAACTCGGCTTTAACCCCCAATTGGCAAAGGAGGCGGACTTAGCTCAAAAAATAGAAAACGGTCCAAAACAGACCAGTTAGAATTTTCAAACTCTAACCAAGAAAACCTCACCATCGGTCTCCTCCACCCCAACCAAACTTTCCCTACCCAACTCTCCTATCGCCGCCTTCAAAAACTTAACAGTCTCACCAACACTTTTACCGGTCCGAACAATAGTTCTTTCCTCGCCAGACTTCAAAAACTCCATAACCAACCGAGACCACTTATCCAACTCAGATCCCTCATCCTCCTCAAACGGCCATGTCTCGTGGAGTACGATTCCGAGTATAGTGCTTAGGGCGAGGGTTAGTAAAACTTCCCATATAAGCCAATTGTTTTTAGGTTGATCTTCTTCGGTTTGTTTTTCAGGTTTTGTTGAAATTGTTCCTTTCCATGATTCTGTTTCTTTCAAACCGGATGCTGGTGCTTTGATGTCGCCTGACCAGTTCTCCTCTTTGGACCAGCCTGCAGCTGGAGCTTTTATCTTTCCTGTCCATGTTTTTATTTCTCTAAACCCTCTAGAAGCCGTTATAGTTCCAGACCAAGTCTCCAACTCCATCAAACCCACAGTGGGTGAATCCACACTGCCGGACCACGATTCAACCATATCCCAACCAATAGCAGGAGCACTCACACTGCCGGACCATGATTCGATATTTTCCCATTCTCTTGGAGCTTTTATACTTCCACTCCATGATCCAACCTCAAACCAATCGGGTTTTGAATGGGCTCGGACTGTCCCTGTCCATGATTCTATATTGTCAACCTCTCCAGGAGTTCTTAGAACGCCCGACCATGATTCTATATTGTCAAACTCGCCAGAAGCTTGGACCACTCCCGTCCATGATTCAACATGGGTCCAACCGCTTATACGGAATTTTCTGACAGGAGACCAGGGGGTTTTGTAAGAGTTTTTTGTAGCTCCTCGCACTCTCCAATGATAATCTCCCGGTGATAAAGAAGCAGAGTCGGAGAGAGTATCGGTAAGGTTAAAACTCGTACTAACCCCGGAGATCTTGTTCTCATACTCAGCGGGAGAAAAATTCGGACCATTATCCACTTGTAGCGTATAGTTCTCCAAAACAGGTTTCGACCATTCAAACGTGACATTATTGTCTGTGAAAGTATCGTTATTGTCCGGAGATTTCAGAGTTACGAGCGCAAGAGGATAATTATCCTGCGCACCCCCCTCTATCAAATAATGCCCTTCCAACACACCATCATTATCACTATCCGTCGAATTATCAGGAGGTTGCCAATCACCCCACCAATTACCCTCCCCCAACGAAACGTTGAACCACTGATTGTTATCATCATCCCCCCCATTATTCTCAGAATTAGAATAGATAAAATTATGATACAAAAGATTATTTTCCGAACCCTGTAGATAGATCCCATAATGGTTATTTTCAACCGTATTTTTCGTTAGAATATTATTATCCGCAGATTTAAGATAAAACCCTTCACCATTATTCTCCGATCTGTTATTTTTTAGCTTATTATTATCCGAGTTTCGAACCGAAAAACCATAATTATTATTGTTCTCAGACAGATTATTTTCTAAAGTATTATTTTTCGAGTTATTTTTAACCACAAAACCGTTATAACCGTCACGAACACTGTTATTTTTAACAATATTGCTCAAAGAATCATCAAACACAAAACCAGTACTCCCAACTACAGAATTATTCTCAACAGCATTGGCATAGAAGTTATAGAAATAAAATCCTTCATTAGAATTATTTTTAGCAAGATTATTTTTAAAAATAGCTTCATCTACACCGCCTACATAAACCCCACGACTATTATTTATAGCTTGATTGTTCTCCACGCTAGCATTGTGTGAACCATCAAGATAGAAACCGTCTTCATTATTATTTTGCGCCAAGTTATTCTTTAAGGCAGTATTTTTAGAGTTCTGAAGAATGAACCCATAATCATTACCTCTAGATTGGTTGTTTTCCAAGAGAGTGTTGTCCGAACGACGAAGGCGGAAACCACGTTTGTTGTTCTCGGCCCAGTTGTTCTCCAAAACAGAATTGTCCGAATTCTCAAAAGAAAACCCATAACGCCCTGTATTATTTAGAGCACAGTTGTTTTCCAAGTTAGTGTTATCCGAATTTCCAATAAAAAAACCATAACGTCCCTCATTATTCATAACCCAGTTGTTTTCCAGATGATTACCGGGAGAAAAGAATAAGTAAAGACCGTGTAAC
>CAYSUV010000159.1:0-4031 GCA_964434275.1 Hadarchaeota archaeon (SeqCode)
TCTCATGAAGCTCCAACCTATCACCCCTCCTAACAAAATCAAAAGCAATCGGACCTAACCGAACATCCTTCTCATCTCTCTTAAACGATTTTTCATGAAGAAGCTTACCCAACTTAACATTCTCCTTTTCCTTCTCCAACTGAATATTACGAGAAAACAACCAAAGCTTACGCTCACAAATAAAATAATAATTAACCTGAGTACCCGTCACATAAGCAGACTTAGTGAAAACATCCTTCATGAGTCAAACACATGCTTATGTTTTAGTTCTCTAATTCTAGTAACCATCGCCAAAGCGGTTGAAATTTTACGCGTTTTCCGTTTATCCTTTCTGAAGCCTGGTAGTTATCAGTGATGACTGAGAGATTATCACATCCTAGATCCTCGGAAGCTTCAAGTAAACTTCTGACTTCTCTCTTCTTATTTTGTTTATGAAGATTCGAACAGACTTGGATTAGATGTTTCGTTTCAGTACCGTTTTTAACCACAAAGTCAACCTCTTTCTGCCCTTTTCGCCAGTAATGGAGTTCTTTACTAGGATTGGAAACTGTTTCTCGATAAAGTGTTCCGGCTACTTTGTTCTCAAAGTACCAACCGCGGGAAGTTTCAAACCGTTCTGTGAGAGCGGTGATGAATCCATTGTCAATCACGTAAATTTTTCGAGGGTACTGTTGCCGGTCTTTGACGCTTCTTGAAAAGATGGTGGTATCGAAGAGAAAGAAGCTCTCTTTCACGTAGTTGAAATATTTGATTAGAGTAGACTTGCTGGTTTTTATTCCCATGGAGTTTAACCAATTTTGAGCTTTGGAAAAACTAATCCTTCTGGAAAAGTTGTTGACAAGGAGCTTCGTGAAATTTTCTAAAACTTGTACCTTACCGATGGAGTGTCTTTCGACCAGATCCCTAGCCACTACAGTGGAGAAATACTCTTGTAGGATTTGGAGTTTTTTTCTCTCATTTTCCTCCAGCACAATTTCGGGAAGCCCTCCATATTTCAAATATTCTTTAAAATGCTTTCTCAACTCTGGTTTTTTCTGGCTATATTCCACATTTTCGCTAGGATATTCCACACCTTTGAATTTTAGAAACTCTCGAAAGTTCAAAGGGAAGAGATAAGTCGTGAGAGTTCTCCCTCTCAAAGAGGTGGCGATTCCCTCACTAGTCAGATGGGACGAGGAACCGGATAGAATAAGAAACACGTCTCCCCTCTCCGCCATTCTGCGAGCCCATTTTTCCCAACCTTCCACGTTCTGAATCTCGTCCACAAAAAGGTAAAGAGGGGTTTCAACATCAAAAATTTCCCTAATTAAAGGCAAAAGATTCGAGAGATCTTCAATAGTAGGATGTATTATCCTCTCATCTTCAAAATTTATATAAAACGTTTTTTCTCTACCAACCCTCTCCATCAACTGAAACATGAGATAAGTCTTCCCCGTCCTCCTCATCCCAGCAATAGTGTTGGCCTTGTTCAACCTGAACTCCAATCTTTTTCCAATTTCTCTCTCTTTCAGGTCTCCAGGTGCTCCTTCCTCCCTGGATTCGACCAGCATCCGCTTCAAGGTCTCTTTCTTATCCCCATTGTACATATTGTTCAATCAGTTAAACGATTTAATAAACATATCGTTTTACAAAACAAACGATAATACATTTTCCTTCATTACATATTGGGATAAAGAACCACAACTAGCGCTTACAGATGAAACTAATAGTTTACTCTGGCGCTTTTTGTTCGTGATGATCTGGAGAATAGTCTCTCTAAAGTTATACTAATATTCCCAGGATTTTTCTCATCCTTCTCTTTGAAGAATCCTTTTTCAAAACTGTATGGATATTCTAAGGAGTCTCGAAAATGTGTAAAGTTTTATCTCATCTGATCGGTGTAAATAGTCCGCTAAATCAGGGTCTGCTTTTTCGAAAGCGGAGTAAATTGCGGAGGAAAGGTGGTAGTTATAGTTATAAGGTAGGAGAGTTTCTCCGGTATCTAGAATTAATTTTGCTCTCATATTTGCCATAACAGTTATTCTCATATCATCTAAAAAGTTCCTTTGTACTTACGCTGGTTTTCCGGAAAATTCGAAATTTGGTTTTTTGTGATTTATTTGAGGATGTAGTATGTTCCGGTGGCTTTTGCTATGAGGTTGTTGTTTTTTCTTATTTCTGATTCTAGATTTGCTACATGTTTATTTTTGTTGATGAGTTTTGTTTCGCAGGTGAGGGTTCCAGAACTTACGCTCTTATAGTAGGTTATTTTTATTTCGACTGTTGCACATGTTTCATTATCACTCAGAGAGGGGTAGAGTGCTGCTCCCATCCCTGTGTCTGCCATAGAGTAAAGAACGCCGCCGTGTAGAACATCATGAGGATTTAACAATCGATCTTCCACTTCCAAAGAACATTTGCTATAGTTTTTCTCAACTTGTTCAAATTTTAACCCTATTAAATCACCGAAAGGATGAAATCCTTCTTTTTCGATCGGAAAATTCTTCCCCATTAAATCCTCGTAGCTTGTTTTCTCGGCAAATTCTAAAAAATTTTTTAATAATCGAGAATTGTTGTCTTAGTTCTCTTGTTATTTTTGGCATGTTGGGTCCGTTAGTTTTATAAGGGAAGAATAAAACAACTATAATCACAATCAAGTGGGTAAAATACTTATAGTTTTGCTTTGGGAAGAAAACCCCAAACCATCGAAACACCAACGACAAATTCTTCTCACAACAATATCCAACCCCCCACAAAACACCCCACTTGGAGGGTAAAAATGTCTAAAGCAGAAATAAAAAACCAAACACCCGTAAAAGAAGGAAAAAAATTAGCAAAAGAATGTCCAACATGTGGCGAAAAAGGACCAGTCAGAGACTACCAACACAACACACTAATCTGCAACAATTGCGGACGAATAATCAAAGAAGAAATAAAAGACAGAGGGCCAGAATGGAGAGCTTACGATCAAAAAGAAAGAGAAAATAGAACACGAGGAGGACCCCCAATAAAAGAAAGCATCCACGACAAAGGACTATCAACACAGATAGATTGGAAAGACCAAGACAGTAAAGGAAAATCCATATCTCCGGAAAAACGAGCCCAAATCTATCGATTGCGGAAATGGCAAAAAAGCACAAGAATGAACGATCAAAAAGACCGAAACCTATCAACGGCTTTCTCCGAAATCGAACGAATGTCTTCACAACTTGGAATACCAAAAAATGTCCGAGAAATAGCATCAAAAATATACCGAAAAGCAGTGAACGAAGACCTAATCCGAGGCCACTCGATAGAAGGCATGGCTACATCTACCCTCTATATCGCTTGTAGAAAAACTCAAATGCCTCGAACCCTCGGGGAGATAGCAGAAGTTAGTTACATAGACAAAAAAGAACTTGGGAAAAATTATAGATACATAGCGAGGAAATTAGACCTGCAACTGCCACCAGCAGACCCAGTTAACTATGTAGCTCGTTTCGGAAGCGATCTAAATCTTTCAGGAGAAGCTAGGACTAAAGCAATAAAATTCATAGAAAAGGCTCAAGAAGAAAAACTAACCACAGGAAAAGGACCCGCTGGAATAGCTGCAGGAGCAATCTACGTAGCAAACAAACTTTCTGGAGAAGGAAAAACCCAAAAAGAAGTTGCAGAAACAGCTGGTGTCACCGAAGTCACTCTGAGAAACCGTTACAAAGAACTAGCTGAAGCTCTAAACCTTGGAGTATAAACAAAGAAACCCTAATGACAGGTCCGGGAGAGTTATTCAGTTGAAAGTAAGAAACTCCAATACTTCTTCCGCCGCTTTCCCATCCTGAAATAAGTCTCTGAACTCCTTTTCCGATCCAGGTTGTTCCATGAAAATTTTCGCAGCACGCTTACTCCCCACGCCAGGAATAGCTTTCAACTGATCAAAACTAGCATCCTCAACATAGAAAGGATGATGTACCCCAGTTATGCTCCTGTAACCATAGTCAGTAATAACAATATCATAATAATTTCCAATATCGAGAGGATACTCCACTCCAACCAATAAAGGATAAGTCCCCACC
>CAYSUV010000160.1:0-4022 GCA_964434275.1 Hadarchaeota archaeon (SeqCode)
ATAGAACTTTCCGGCGAAAATAGAGAGCTTAAAACAAAAATCAGCCGAATTTCAGCCGAAATAAGCCGTATAGGCGCATTTGGGAAGGAAAGTGAGTAGATGAATCATGAAATTATTTCTATAGGGAAAGATAGAATCCTAAAATTTGATTGTGAAACCTGTGATAATAATCCAACAATCGCAAAAAACTCTCCCTGTCTAAAAAAAGTGAATGCTCAGTTGGAAAAAAATGCCAAAATAGATTCCATGGTATTAGCTGGGAAATATATTCAAGAATACAAAAACGGAGATTTAGAACTTTTAAAAGAATTCTCTCAAAATATTGAACTTTCTAAATACCTAATTAAAAGACAAATAACTCTAAACGAGTGCACAGATTGTAAAGAGGAGAGAGAAAAGCATATAGAGAAAATCTGGTCTAGGTTAAAAGAATCTCCTTCTCAAGGTTTAGCTGATTTAAAACAATTAAAACACAAAGTCAGCGAAAAAATATCCCGAGGTTCAAAAAAGTGCGAAAAGTGTAGAAAAAATTTTCTCAAAAGAGGGATTCTCCCAGCTTTGCAAACACTTTCCGAAACAAGGTTGATTAGAGAACTAAATTCTTCTGAAGGCACTAACAAAAATTTGAAAGATTTGTTTAATCCTGAAATACGTCCTTGTTTTTTGCGCTCAAAAATCAATTTGAGACCACCTAAGGAGGCAGAGTTAAAAGATTCTTATGAAGTGCTAGGAACGAAAGTTAGAATTTACTATTCCCCTAAGAGATTAGAGTATTTATACTTTGTAACCCCTCCAGAATACAAATTGCCGCCAAGGCAAGTGGGTGTTTTACTACGAGTTCGTGAAAAATTGTTAGAAAATGAAGGAAGTTTGGACCTTGATTTGGCGAGAGAGCAAATTCAAAAACAAAGCCAAAAACTAATCGCTGATATTGCATTGAAAAAAGATGTTAATCTTGATCGAGAACAAATTAGAACTCTTTCTAAAATACTAACTAAGTACACAGCTGGTCTAGGACTGATTGAGACTTTACTTTCTGATCGAAAAATTCAAGATATATATGTCGACGCACCAGTCGGACAAAATCCGATATATGTTCATCATCAAGAATATGAAGAATGTTTCACTAACGCCTACCTAACTCCCGAAGATGCACAAATTTTAACGTCACGCTTCAGAGCTATCAGCGGAAGACCTTTCTCTGAATCCTCCCCCTCCCTGGATTTAAACTGGAATAATATCAGAATAGCGGCCATCAAAAATCCGTTAAGTCCTGAAGGTTTAGCGCTGGCTGTTAGAAGGCATAAGTCTACACCTTGGACCCTTCCTCTCTTTGTTGAGAAAAATTTTATAACTCCGGAAGCTGCCGGCCTTTTGAGTTTGATAGTTGATTCGCAGGCTTCTGTTTTGGTTACGGGTAGTCGTGGTGCGGGTAAAACTTCTCTTTTAGGTGCGTTGTTGTTGGAGCTTCTTCCAAAGTATCGTATATTGTGTTTGGAGGATACTGCTGAGCTTCCGGTTGGGAAACTTCGTTCGTTGGGGTATAAATCTCAAAGATTGCAAGTTCGGTCTTCGGTATCGGGGTCTGAAATTGAGATGAGTACAGAAAATGCTTTGCGCACTGCGTTGAGGTTAGGTGAGTCGGTCCTTGCTATTGGGGAGGTTAGGGGTCCGGAAACTAGAGCTCTTTATGAAGCGATGAGAGTCGGTGCAGCTGGTAATTCTGTTTTAGGAACTATCCATGGTTCTTCAACTAAAGATGTTTTTGAAAGAGTAGTTTATGATTTGGGAATACCTCCAAGTTCTTTTAAAGCGACGGACGTTATCACTGTAGCTTCTCCTATTCGGGATAAAGGCAGTATAAACCGAGTTAGGCGTTTAACTCAGATTAGCGAAGTCGGGGATGATTGGAAAAAAGACCCGATAAATGAAAATGGGTTTAAAGATCTTATGGTTCACGATCCAGAAGAGGACAAAATTAAAACCACAACTGTTCTAGAGAATGGAGATTCGGAGCTTATTAAAAAGGTAGCTAAAAAATGGTCTACCTCACCCCCTCAAGTTTTGAAAAATATTCAAACCAGGTCCAAAATTTGTGAAACATTAGTGAAAAAGGCAAGTTCGAAAAATTCTGAATTATTAGAAGCGGAGTTTGTAGTAAAGTCTAATTTGGAATTTCATCGACTTCTCGAAAGAGAAATAAGCTCAGGGAAAACGGATTTCGAAAAATTATATTCAGACTGGAAAGATTGGTTGGATGGTTTTTGTTGATGGATTTTTCTAAAATCTACACAAGACTTTGTAAAAGAGCCGGAAAGTTCGAAATATTGAAGAATATTCAAGAACCACCTTATGAACTCCGGCAGAACTTGAAAAAAGCTAAACTAAAAGTCACAGGAAAAGAAGTGATAGCCTCTGCCTTTTTGTTCTTGATATTTGGGGCTTTAATGCTAGTATCGGTTGCTATAGGAATGGTTATATTTCGTTTTTCTATCCTCCTGCCCATATTCGTTTGTCCTTTACCATTTTTTCTCTATTTTTTCTTAGGATGGTATCCGAAATGGAGAGCTGAAAAGTTAAAAAACGAGAGCTGGGGGGACTTCCCTCGGCTTATCAGCTATCTATCTGCCGCTTTGAGAATTAATCCGAACCTTGAAAAAGCTGTTAATTTTTCAACCGAACAGGAGGAATATTTTGGGAGAGAGTTTCACAACAAAATTTGGAAAAACTGCTTAGGTGTTCATAATACTGTAGATGAGGCTTTGACGGATTTTGGAAATGGTTTGGGGAAAGATAGTGAGGGGGTTAAAAGATCGATTGACTTGATTAAAAGTTCGGTTTCGGAAGCGAATGAAGAAAATAGGAGAAAAATATTGGATAGATCCGTCAATACTTGTTTCGAAGAGGTTCAAGACCGGATTGAATCTTTCGCTTCGAATCTACAAATGCCTACTACGATAATCTATGGAATTGGAGTTTTACTTCCATTAATCTTACTGGCGGTGCTTCCAGTTCTGTCTTCCACTGGGCTGCGAATAGGTGGACTTGAATTAGGTTTATTTTATTGTTTCATTCTTCCTTCAACCGTTTTCATTTTTCAGAAAAAAGCTCTTGAGAATAGACCAACTACCTTTTCGTCGTCGAAATTAAAACTTGAATATCAAGAAATTTTCACTTATTCAACTTCTATACTAGTAGCAATATGTCCACCAGTTTTAACTTTCTTATTCGATTTTTCTTCAACTTTAGTTTTAATCTCTTTTCTTTGGGGAATAACAGGTTCGATATCGATTTTTTGTTTTTTGTCAACACGAGAGGCTTTTGATATTCATTTGAAGAATCAGAAGTTGGAAAGCGAATTTTGCGATTCTTTAATACAACTAGCTAGTCAATTGAAAAGTGGGCATCCTGCTGAGCGAGCCTTTCAAAAAACAGCTGAAATTACTAAAGGTAGTGAGGTTTCGAAAGTTTTGGGCAGGGCATCGGTTAATATTAAAGCAGGTGGAATGGGTCTCAGCAGGGCATTTTTCGATTCGGATAAAGGTTCACTTAAGAATGTTCATTCAGAGCTCATTCGACACACTTTTAGAATGATGGTAAATTTTTTAAGCCGGAGCACTAGAGCTGCAGCAGATGCGGTTTCACAGATAGCTAATCATTTAAGGAGTCTTTCTAAAGTTGAAAAACAAGCTCGTAAAAGTCTTCAAGAAATAGCGAATTCGATGAAGTCTGTTACTCTCTTTTTCGCACCACTTATAGCTTCAGTCACGGTCAGATTGCAACAATTACTTTCGAATAAAACTTCGAACCTTCCATTTTTTGGCAATGGGGTTCAGATATCTGATTCAACTTTTCTAGGTATATTAGGTTTTTACGTGATTGTGTTAACAATACTGCTCACTCTCTACGTGGTGGAAATAGAATATGGGAAAAATAAGGTAATGAAACGGATGAGTTTGGCCCAAACTCTCCCAATTTCAATGCTTGTTTTCACTACCGGTTATGTATTTGGCGGTCAAATC
>CAYSUV010000161.1:0-3981 GCA_964434275.1 Hadarchaeota archaeon (SeqCode)
TTCAAATACTTTTTCTTTCTTTTCATCGGGTATACCTTTCCCATCATCGATTATACTAATATTACACTCGTCATCATACTCTTCCACAACTATCTCAATCTTATCGCAACCAGAATGCTCAATAGAATTTTCTATTAAATTCGAAAATAATTCCTCAAGCAATTCTCCTCCCCGCACCTTACAATTAGTTTCGTCATACTCTAACTCAATATCCTTTTCCGAAATTGTATTCCTATAATTCGTAATCACTCGATCCAGAACTGGGGCAATCTCAATCTGTCCAACTTTCGCTTCCTCAACTCTTCTCAAATTCCTAACTTTTTCCACTAACTGTATTTCACTATCTGTCGTTTTAATCGCCTCCTCAAGATACATATCAGACTCCTCTGGAAGATCAAACTCTTCCATTTTTTTCAGATATCCCATAACTACCCGGGCTTTGTTTTTCAAATCATGTCTCAAGAGAGAGTGCAAGAATTCTTCACGGTCTTCCACTCTCTTCCGTTCGGTAATATCTCTCGCGAAAGCGAATTCGTATTCCTCTCCATCGTATTTCAGATAATGACTGGTTATTTCAACTGGATAAACCTCTCCATCTTTCGTTTTATGTTCTGATTCGAATTTGAGAACTTTTTCATCTTTTAACTTCTTCCACCTTTTTTCCCTGATATCCTCCCCATAATTTGGATCAACATCCCATACGTACATATCATTAAGTTCGTCCTCCGAATAACCTAACTTTTCACCGACAGTATCGTTCGAATAAACAAACCGCCCCTCAGGGGTTATCCAATAAACTTCAACTGAAGCTTGGTCCAGAGAAGATTCAAAGAGACTTTGCCTTCTTTCCATCTCTTTTCTCTCCGTAATATCTCGAGCAATGCTCAAAACAGCTGGTTCTCCTTGATAATATACTAGGCTTGAACTAATCTCCACAGGAATTACCTCTCCGTATTTAGCCACATGTCTTGTCTCAAAGACTAGTGATTTATCCTCTTGCAAATCTTCAATTAAATCTTCAACATTTTCAGCGTATCCCGGCGCATCAATATCTTGAGGTTTCATAGAAAGGAGTTCTTCTTCAGAATAATCCAAAACATTAACAGCTGTGTCGTTAACCATCAAAAAGTCTCCATTAAGACCGTGTAAGAATACTGCATCATTCATTCCGTCGATTAGTTGGCGAAACTCTTTTCTAGATTTTTTTAATTTCTCTTCCATTTCTTTACGTTGCGTGATATCAAGTATAATCCCTTCAAGCGCTTCTACTCCATCTTCTCCAAATATTCCTATCCCTTGTTCCCAAACCCATTTTTCCTCACCCTTAGCAGTCATTATGCGATATTCGATACGAAAAGGCTCCTTTTCTCTCAAAGCAGCTTGAACTTTTTCCCGAACATAATCTCTATCATCAGGATGAATAACTTTGTTATAGGAAATCTTTTCGTTATTCACAAGCTCTTCGGGCTGATAACCAGTTAAATCAACTGCTCCTTCGCTAACAAACAACATAGTCCATTGCCTATCGTTCTTACACCTATATGTCATTCCCGGGATATTACCCATCAGAGTTTTGAGCCTGCGTCGATTATTTTCGATTTTTTTCTCCTTCTCTTTACGTTGGGATATATCTCGGACGGAACAGATTAATCCTCCACTCTCTAACGAGGTCAAGGAAACTTCTTGCGAAAATTTACTCCCATCTTTTTTCTTCCCGACAGCCTCACCCCGCCACTCTCCCTCGTCCCGAATTTTCGGCATTATTTCGTTTTCGAACCTTTGCCGTTCTTTTTCATCGTAAAGTACTCCCCAAGTCTTACCTATCAACTCTTCAGGAGAATCATAACCGTAGATTTTCGCATGTGCCTCATTAAGATAGGTGTATTCTTCATCTTCGTTAAGTATAGCCAGTCCGTCAATAGAAGCTTCCATAGCTTCTACCTGCGTTTGGAGTTTTTCTCCTCTCTCAACAAGCTCCGTGATATCCTCCAACCAAACAAGAACTCGACTTTCTCCGCTAATTCTTAGAGGCGCTGTGGATACCCAAAAAGTTAATTCTTTACTTTCCCCATCTTGTTCGAAAGGTAGAGTGGCCTTTTCTCGGTAGTGTTTTTTTCCGGTTTCAAATGAGTCTAGGACGGAGTTTCTTACAGTACAATCTTCGCAGTGGGGTCCAAATCCACAACCTTTTGAATTATCTAAATGGTGAAGGCAATGTAAGGCTTCTCCCCCTCTTTTATCTATTATTTCGTCTTCAGTTTTGTCAGCAAACTCCAAACCTTTATGATTTATCTTTTTCACCCGTCTCTCACCATCGACAAGCATCATCACAATTGGTAAATTCGAAAGAATTGTGGATAGCTCTCTTTCCGTCTCTTCGAGTTCTGTAATATCTTTTGAAATAACAGATATTTTATCTACTGCTCCTGATTTCGGATCTTTAACTGGAGATAGTGTTCTGACAAGGTACTTACCTTCGTTCTCAAGTTCGACTTCTTGCCTTTGCGGTTTCCGTGTCTCGAGAACTTTCCTTGTTTTTTCTTCGAAATTTTCAGAATTTTCCTTAGGATGTATCTCTCGAAATTCTTTTCCGATTATCTCTTCCGACTCTAATCCAGCGCTCTCCAATTTTGACTGATTTGCAAAAATAAACCTACAATTTTCATCGACAATAAAAACCGGATCATCTGTCCCATTCACCAAAGATAAAAGTTCAGCTTCTACTTTTTCTTTCTCTAACTCAATCTCTTTATGCTCTACTTCCTGAATTATCGCCTGCGCCAATACCCCATACTGAGACTCAGGATCTCCTTTTTTCTGAAGATAACGATCCGCTCCGAGATTTAGAGCTTTCATTGCAACATCTTCTCGCCCCTTCCCAGTAAATAATATAAAAGGGATTTCGCTTTCTCTTCCATCTCTCAATATTTTTAAAAACTCCAGACCGTCCTTACCCGGCATTTGATAATCTGAAACAACAGCATCAAAATCATGCTCTTCTAATAGTTCCAACCCTTTTTCAGCTGAAGCAACAGTTTCGACATCTAACCGCTCATTTTCATCTTCTATAAAAATCTCAGCCTGTCTCAAAACAGAATTTTCATCATCAACAAACAAAACTTTCAATAATTACCTATACCCCCGTACATGATAACCATCTTGGAGAGAATTGCTCCCCTCAGCCTCATTAAACAATTAAAAAATAAGTACTATTAATGTTACTTTCAAAACCAAAAAAAACCCAGTTAAGCCCTTCTTAAACGAATATCGAATCTAGCTCCCCCTAATTCCGAATCCTTGACTTCTATCGTTCCATTATAAGCTTCAAGAAGTGTTTTAACCAAAAACATTCCAAGCCCAGTTCCTCTGTCTTCATCAGTTGTATATCCTTTATTGAATACTCTTTCTTTTTTCTCATCGGGAATTCCGTGCCCATCGTCCTCTACTATAACTAAAATCTCATCACCAGAAGCCTTCGCTCTTATAAGTATCTCACTGCCACTAGAATGCTGTAAAGCATTTTCAATAATATTAGAAAAAATCTGGTCTAAAAGCCTTCCCGCTATAACTTTGGATTCTTCGCTGGAAAGCTCTACATTTATCTTGATATCTTTTTCCTCCGCTAACCCTTCATACTTTTCAACCGAATCAAAAACCGCGGATGCTAAACTAACTTCTCCCATCTCCTCTTCTTGAGCCTCTCTCAAAGTCCTGACTTTTTCTATTATTTCTATACCTCCCTCAACTCCATCCATTGCTAAAGATAGATATTTCTGAGCCTTTTCGGGAAGATCCAGCTCTTCTAACAATTCGATATAACCTCTGACAACCTGATTTTTGTTCCTCACATCATGTCTCAATAAAGAATGTAAAAATTCTTCTCTCTCCTCAGCATTTTTTCTATTATCTATGTCTATAACAACCCCCGTTACCACTTTCTGATCATTATTCTCCTCAGTAATACTACCTACATCTCTAAAC
>CAYSUV010000162.1:0-3980 GCA_964434275.1 Hadarchaeota archaeon (SeqCode)
TGAAAAGTAAACTGGACGAATTTCGAAAAATCTATCATGAACTGGCTACCGAGTCTATAATTGGAATATTCATTATTCAACCTACACCTGACGGGTTAGTTATAAGCTTTGCTAATTCGGAACTTGCGAGGCTGTTTGGATATGAAGAAGAGGACCTTTTAGGGGAACGTTTTGGGAGTTTGATTCATCCTGATTATATTTCGGACATTGAAGAAATTATTCAGGAAGTTAAGGATGAGAAAGAAGGAAAGATATTCAAGATTAAAGGTAAAAAGAGTGATGGTGATGGTTTTTGGTTAAAAAGCAGATTAAATTTCATCTCTTACGAGGGAAAACCAGCACTTTTAGGAATGGCGAAAGGGATTGAAATGCAAAAAAGAACAAAACAAGAAAGCGAGACTGATTCTGAAAAGTATAAGGCTATTGCGGACTTCGCTAAAGTAGGTTTAGGTATAATCCAAGATGGAGACATCGTTTATTTAAATGACCAAATGACAAAGAACTTTGAATGTTCTAAGGAAGAACTATATGATTTGGGCTTTTCTCATTTTGTACATCCTGAAGATAAAGAAGAGTTGGAAATTACTTTCCAAGATAAGGTTTCACGAGAAAAATTACCATACACTTCAAGCTATAGAGTCATCACCAAAGAAGGTAAAGTAAAGTATTTTTCGCTACACGCGACCGAGGTAGAATACGAAGGAAAACCAGCTACCCAACTGGTGATAAAAGATGTCACAGAACAAAAAGAAACGGAAAAAAGACTTCGAGATCAAAGAAAGGAACTCAGAAAGGCCTACAAGCATTTGCGAGAAACGGAGAGCAAGCTGACAAAGAAAACAAAAGAATTAAAAAGAGCAAACGAGATGAGAGCTAAATTTATGGATGTTCTGGCTCACGAACTTAGGTCTTATCTCACTCCTGTGGGGGCTTATATTGGGACAATTAAACTTGGTGAGCTTGGTGATGTAACTCCTGAGCAAGAGCAAAAGTTGGAGGAGGCTTCTAAAAAACTCAAGAAGATAGATCAATTAGTGGAAGATACTTTAGACTTATCGAGGATGGAAGCTGATAGGGTAAGGCTGTCTAACGAGTCAATATTTTTACCGGATATGGTTGATGAGATAATCAGTGATTTTAGTCCGGAGATTGAGAATAAAAATCACCAATTTGACATGGATATTTCTGAGAATATACCTGTGGTTGAGGGAGATCCTCGCTTATTGGAGAAAGTTTTCAGTAATCTGATTTCTAATGCTATACAATATACCCCTGAGGGTGGGAGGATAGAAGTAGAAGTATTCCAAGCCGGGAAAAACGGTGTTCATTTTAAAGTTTCAGATACAGGGAGGGGTATTCCGGAAGATGAGCGAGATAAGATTTTTGAGAAATTTTATCGAGTTGAAGAAGAATCTAGTGATGAACCTCGAGGCTTGGGAATGGGATTAGCTATGGCTAAACATTTTGTTGAGTTACATGGGGGAGAAATATGGGTCGAAAGCGAGGTTGGTGAGGGAAGTACTTTCCATGTGAAACTTCCTAAGAAGAAGGAAAATAATGAAGAATAGTTTTTATCTCCTGAAATTGTTTTATCTTTAACCAAGTTTTGCAAATTCTGCTGATTCTCCCAATTTTCTTTTTGTGAAAAAGATTTTACAAGATGAAAAGGATAAAATATAATTAACAAAAAACACAAAAAAGTGTAAAAAAATTTAGAATGGTCAAAATGTCTGAAGAGGGAAGTTTGGACTCATCAAAACCTACTATCTTGGTTGTGGACGATGATCAGTCGATAATAGATGCTGTGAAAACTACTTTGGAGTCGAGGGATTATGAGGTGATTTCAGCTTCTTCCGGCGAGGAAGCTTTGGAGAAGTTTGGAGATAACGAAATCGACATTTCATTTTGCGATATCAAAATGCCGGGGATGGATGGGATAGAACTTTTGAAAAGAATTCAGGAGATCAGTCCAGAAACACATTGCGTTATGATGACGGCTTATGCTTCAGTTGATAGTGCTGTTGAAGCGATGCGCGAGGGTGCTGAGGATTATCTACGTAAGCCTTTTGAGGTTGAGGACATTAAATCGACCGTTCTAGGAGCTCTAGAGGATTTAGAATTTGAGGAGAAACAAAAAGATTTGGTATCCCCTCCAGAGTTGGAATGGGAATCTCCGATTGAGGCCTTTGAGAGTTGGGTTGATAGAGGGAGGAAAGGGCTTATTGTATCTTCTGAAGACCCGCCGAAGATAGGGAGTGATAATATTGAAAATATAATCCTTTCAGAGAAGGAAAGTGAGAAAGCGGTTAGTCCTGAAAATTTAGAAAAATTGCGAGAGATGGTAGAAGATTTTGCTTCCGAGGAGGAGAAGTCCGTTGTTTTGATAGGTGGGTTAGATTATTTACTGGCTGAGAATACGCTTTCCTCATTAAAGAAGTTCATAGGGGAATTAGAGGACGAGTTGTCTTCATATAATTCGATTCTCATATTTTCCGGTCATCCGAAAGATATGGATGATGATGAAATAGCCGAGTTAGAGTATTTGATATCCGATATGCCTGCGAGTACTATTTCTAATTCTCTTTCTAACCAACTTAGAAGGAGGATAATTTCTCAGTTGGATGAGGGTGAGGGTATTAGTTTTACGACATTAGCTAGGAAGACCGGTATTAATGATTCTCCTAAAATGAGTTTTCATTTGAGGAAACTTGAATCTTGGGGAGTTATAGAAAAAGACGATGAGAAAAAATATTATTTGACAGAAATGGGAAAAAACGCAGCTGAGATTTTAGAAGAGATAAAAAATCGACAAACTGGAGAACCTGGCGGGGCTTTGTGGATGCCAAAGTAAGCGGGTTGGGATTTTAACTAAGTTTGAGAAAGTCCACATATCGAGTAGATTCTTTTTTAGAAGTCCCTGTTTTTCTAAATAGGATTATAAAGGAGATTATATTTGCTACTCTTACTAGGGTACCATCATAATCGGCGGATTCGCTATGTATTCCAATGGATTCTTTTCCAGTGGAGACTGGATATGTGTTTCTATTTTTCAAATCTTCATAAATCCCTGTGAAAGCTTTCTCTGCTTGTCCTATTGAGGAAAATTTTAAAATAGAGTAAACCAACTTTTCCTTTCCTTTTTCAAACACTCTTACAAAAGCATCTTCAAACCCCCATTTTGAAGGGTTTTCTTTAACTACCTCGTTCCAAGCTACTATTTAGGCGGGAGTTCTTCTTCATCAGATATTTCCCAATTATCTCCAGGAAGTTCTGTAGGACCTGGTACTAAGTCTAGCGGGTGTCCTGTTATTTTTCTAGAAGGCTTTTCAATAATAGAAGCGCCTGTCTTAAGCATATCGACTAGCGTGAAAACAAAAATGGTATTAGCAGCTCCCAAGATCATTACAAAATATTCGGCCTGCAGACCAACTTGGAAGTTAGTTAGGATAATTACCAAGCAGACCGCGGTTATTACCCCCATTGATATTAACAAAAGTAAGGAAAAGAGAGAATTTTTCATTGTTTTTAAAAATCCAGATCTCTCCCCCGTTTTTTGGTCGACTTTTTCGGTTTTTCTTTGAGTTTTTTGTTCGTTTTCCTCGATCGATATTTCGACCATCTGCATCACTGTTGGATTTGTAGATTATCCCTATTTGACTTTCAAGGAAAAATTATCAATTTTAATAATCGTTTAATATGCTATTAAAGGTTTAATTGGCCTAATTTTCCCCGATGAATCTTTTTCAATCGCTCTTTCGGAAATATCTAAGTAATATCAACTCTGATAATAGTGTCAGAATCTTTTTTATTCTTAGTGGGGATAGAGAACTCTAACCGTAGGAATTACTATGGAAAATATTTTAGAACACATAAATGGGGTGAGAATAATATGAGAGCGGAATCCAAATTTGGAGATTTCAACGATGATGAGCGTGGTCTTGTAGGTATCGGTACGTTGATTATCTTCATAGCCCTAATTC
>CAYSUV010000163.1:0-3972 GCA_964434275.1 Hadarchaeota archaeon (SeqCode)
GGAAAGACTTTGGGTACACCTATAGCTATGATGGTGGAAAATAAAGATGTCGAGTCTGAAAGTTATGAGAAACGTAAAGATAAACCCAGGCCGGGCCATGCTGATCTTACGTATCGGCTGAAGTATGGTCACGTAGATTATAGAGGGGGTGGTAGGGCCTCGGGTAGAGAGACAGTGGGTCGTGTTGCTGCTGGAGCGATAGCAAAAAAAATCCTCTCTCTGAGAAATATAGAGATTCTTTCGCATGTAACTGAAGCGGCTGGTATAGGTTTGGAAGAACGTCCTGATTTAGATGAGATTAGAGAAGTGACCCGGGAAAACGATATGAGGTGTGCTGATTCGGAAGTCGCTTCAAAAATGAAAGAAAGTGTGCTAGAAGCGAGTAAGGAAGGAGATAGTACTGGAGGGATTGTTGAGGTTTTGGCTTTTGATATTCCTTCCGGTTTGGGTGAGCCAGTATTCGACAAGCTTGATGCAGAGCTTGCGAAGTCTTTGATGTCAATCGGTGCGGTGAAAGGGGTTGAAATCGGGGCGGGTTTCGAAGTTGTCGGTTTGGAAGGTTCTGAGGTTAATGATCCTTTTGAATTCGAGGGGAGTAGTGTAGTGAGTGAGAGTAATGATGCAGGAGGGATTTTGGGCGGGATAAGTTCTGGAGAGCCGCTTATCGCTAGATTAGCAGTAAAACCGACTCCGTCTATATCTAAATCTCAGAAAACTATAGATTTGGAATCTGAAGAGGAGACCCATATAGAATTAGAAGGCAGATTCGATCCTAATATTTGTCCAAGGATAAGTCCTGTCGCTGAGTCCATGGTTGCAATAGTACTGACAGATATGATGCTGAGGTCGGGCAAGATAAATCCTGACCGGATTGAGGTAAAAGATTGAAAGGAATTGCATCCGCTTGCGGATCGGCGACGATTATTAATGCAATTGCACTAGGAAGGGGCGCCGCTTTTGCTATAGATGTACGAGTCGAATCTACTGTTGAGTTAGAAGAAGAGAAGAGTCAGATTGTCGGGGAAGTCGGCGATGCTTCTGAGGATCCTACACTCATAGAAACTTGTGTGAAAGAAGTTCTAGATTTTTATGGAGTCTCTGATAAGTATGGTGGAAAAGTTAGGACTACGACTCACTTGCCTGTAGCAGTAGGTTTGTCGAGTAGCAGTGCAGCTGCGAACGCCACAGTGCTCGCTACCTCAATTGCACTAGGCGAGCAGATAGAACCGGAGGAGGCTATAAATCTTGGAATAGAAGCCGCTTTCGATGCTGGAACAACGATAACAGGAGCGTATGACGATGCTTCAGCTTCGTACTATGGAGGGGGGACAATAACAGACAATGAAGAGAGGAAGCTGTTAAAGGATTTTGAGATTGATCCTGAGTTGAATATTTTGATTTTTTTACCATATCGACAATCTTACACAGTTGAGATGGATGAAGGGAAAGCTAAAATAATATCTAGACAGGTCGAAGTTGCTCATGAGGAAGCTCTTTCGGGTAATATTTTCGGCGCTCAAACTCTTAATGGCTTACTTTATTCCTCTATTCTTGGATATGATTCCAAACCTGCGCTGGAGGCGATAGAAAATGGAGCATTGAGTGCGGGGCTGACAGGTACGGGTCCCGGCATTGTTGCGATATGTGAGGATGATAAGGTTGAAAATATTAAGAATGTTTGGAGGGAATATGAGTGTGATATTATGATTACTAATCCATCTGAGGAGGGGGCTAGGAGAGAAGATGAGTGAAAAAAAACTGGCAGAACTTAGAGATGAGATTGATAAGATTGATAATAAGATAATTGAGCTACTTTCTGATCGAATAGATGTGGCTAAGAATATTTTAGATCTCAAGGAGAAAATGGGGCGGGGGGTTCGTGATAAAGAGAGAGAACAAGAGGTTATTGAAAAAGCGAGAGAAAAAGCTCAAGAGGAAGGTCTAGATCCAGAATTTGCTGAGGATATAATTAGACTAACTATTTCTAGAACTGCAGGTGCTGAACAAGAGTTATCAGGTAAGGCAGATATGTGGGCTAAGATAAGAGAGTTTTTTGAAGGGAACCCGGCCCAGTTAAAGGTTGCTAGGATTTTGTACAAGTACGGTTTAAGAGTTAAGGAAAATGCTGATGTCGTTTGTGGTGATATTAGGATCCCAGCTGTACAAATAGCGAAGGAGGCAGATGTTGATAGAAGGGCGGTGGATGCTACTGCGGAAACTATTTATGAGAATGAGGAGTTGAGAGAGATTTTTTCGAACTTGAGGCCAGTTCCGTACCTCAAGGGAGTCGCTCGACAGTTAGGTTTGGGTTTGATTGAGATTATCCCGCCTGATGCTACTCAGAGCGGAATTATCAGTGAAGTTACTGAAATAATTTCTAAACATGGATTAAGCGTAAGACAATCTATAACTGATGATCCATATTTTGCTGCTCAGCCAAAATTAACAATTATAACAAACGAGGTTGTGGGCGGAAAAGTTATTGAAGAGCTTAGAGAATTACCTAGTGTAGAAAGTGTCATAATATACTAGTTTTTCAATAACTTTACAAATACTCCTAAAGCCAACTACCCTATCGTTTCCATATCAAGCATTAAGCTTAAGAGCCTACTTCGGTTCGATTGTTCTTTTTTGTCTAGGATTATTCTTCCAGAGACTCGAATCGATTTTCTAGTTTTTCGATAACTTTTGGAAGGGTAGTGTACTCCATCTCTTCTTCCGGCAGTATGTGAGGTTGGAACGGACCGTGTCTTCTCATATAGTCACCAATATCCATAGCTCTTTCTCTTGAAAGGTCAAATGCTGGATCGTCAAACAAGTCTCGCGGCCCTTCTAGCACTCCTTCGTTTAGTTGAAAGCCTAGAGAAATTACTCTTGGAGGTCCATCGAATCGTGTCGGAGTTGAATTATCTCTAGATACTGGAACTAGCGGCCCTATATGAGAACCTCGCATCCATCCAGGTACAAGAGGTGGATGAGCGAAAGCTTCTAATTCTTCCCCCACAGCGGGAAAGCCCGACTGAGCTCTTGTCACTGCTACAGGATCGTCCTTACCAACATATTCTCCGGCGATAAGACTAAGCTTTTCCGTACTAATGGAAGCTGCTGGCCTATCGTCTCTTTTGAAAACCCTTTTTATCACATATCGCTCTGACAATCCTATCAAAGACAATAAATCATGCAACTCTTCAGGACTTTCAAGAAATATCTTTTTTCCTTCTTTAATGTCATGCACTTCAAATTTGAAACCCTTGTGCAGACTAGGGTCGATCACCAATCCAGCGGTGTTGAAAGGACTGCCGAACATTCTGAAAATAGGCAAGTTAAAAGCGGCAGGTGCCGTTTTGTCACAAGCCCAAACAATAACCGGTTCACTCGGCCGTTCTTCAATTTCAAGTTCGGCTATTCCAGGCCCCATTCCTCTGACGTTTCCGGAGAATGCTTCTTTCAAAAGATCTTGTCCTGCTCCGTAGTATTTGTGATCTTTTGCTATTTTGACTGCGGTTTGAAAGGTGTTCCATGCGAGTTCGTGAACTTTGTCGTTATCTACGCCATGGTCGTGGGTCATAATTAGGTTAATATCGTCGCCGCAATTTGTTACGTGGAAATCTTTTATTGTCTCCCCTTTAGCTTCACTCAGATTATCTTCGCAAGCCTCTAGCATTCCCTCCGGCACTTTAACATGTCCGGGTAGGCTCCCTACATCAGCTTTTATTACACTAACGGTGGTTTTTACCATCATGTTAAAAAATACCGCATTACCTAATAAATCACTCGATTTTTTATTCCTCAAAGTTAAAATTCCTATCCATCTATAAGGGAAGAAGTTAAAGAAAAAAGAAAAACAAGCAAAGGTGTTTAGATTGGTTTTGACGCTGGAAGAATGGGAAGAGGCAAGGGATATAGCTGTTGAACTACTTAAAAAAGCTGGAATAGTTATCACCCCTGATGAAAACGAAAACATGGAAATGG
>CAYSUV010000164.1:0-3965 GCA_964434275.1 Hadarchaeota archaeon (SeqCode)
CCGTCGCTTTCTATACCGAAAATTTCTGGGAATTCAGCGTAATCTGGATTTTTGATTTTCCCAATTTCTCCATTGGGTGTTTTAAGACTCACACTTTCGACTTCTTCCACTCCTCCTTCTATCTCTCCATCTTGATTTTCTAGAACTAGTTTTCCATTCTCGATTTTCCCAAATTTAGGAGAACTTTCTTCAATTTCTTCTTCAAGTTTCTCTTTATGTTTCTTAAGAACCTTAATCGCTTTTGTCGGAATGGATACTTTTTCACCTTTTATCGGTTCTCCGCAAATCCTACATTTCTCAACTTCCTCTTCAGGAAACATTTCGTGTCCGCAGTTTTCGCACTTATATTCGTATAAATCCAGTTTTTTACCCTCCGTTTTACGAACTCATTTCTTTTCTGTTTATTTTTATTCAGTTATTTCTACTTAAATGTAGAAGATACTTAATACCATTCATTCGCAAGTAACAGATAGAACTATTCCGTGGTGATCCTAAAATATCAAGATTGGAGGAGCGGTTAATTATTGCTAAAGAGGTGCGGGGGCGGGGGTTCGAACCCCGGAAGGACTACTCCACTAGGTCCTAAGCTTGGCCTTCCCCCAAACTTATGGGAGAATCTAGCCCCTTTGACCACTTGGGTACCCCCGCTCGTAGTTTAGTCAATCGCTAAACTTGATAAATGCTGGGAGTTCTATCTGTTGAATGCTTGATCTCTTTGCGACATTTTTTCGTATCTCGATTTTTTCTTACCTTTCTTTTTGCAATCCTTGCAATACCATTTTCCGGATAATTTTTTACCGCATTCTTTGTGTACCTCTTTTCCACAATTAGAGCAAGTTACTATGGGTTCCTCTAAAGTGTTCCCGCAGATATGACATTCGGCCATTTTTCCACCTCATTTTCAAGATTTTCAAATTCTTCATACTAAAGTAATCCCTTTAAATAAAAAATAAGAAAAAATTCACTATTTATTAACGTTTCTATGGAGTTATTCCCTTCTCTGAATATCCTTTAGGAATTCTAGGAGAACTTTCCTTAAAAACTCCGATTCCCGAAAGTAGTCCGAATGCTCCAGCGAAAATGGTCAAGTATAAGCCCCACGCTGGTCCGAAAGGAGTCTCAATAGTAGCGAAAAAAACGATAGATCCTATTAAAACCATCACTGATCCAATAATACCGAGCAAACCGTCTGTGAATGGCCTATTTTTCTGTAAAAACCCTATCCGGTAAAGTCTATAGCTAACAGTTGAAGCGAATAATGCGACAAACCCTCCAGCGAATGCGAGAGGAGCATGCCAAGTATCTAGGGCGTTAACTCTATGGACACCTTGCGCGATTTGCATGGACTCCCAAGGGGTTAAAGAACCGATAATCATTACTATACTAGCTATTAATAAGAATGCTTCAAATCTTATGCTTGATTCGGATGTTTTTCTTTTTCTTTTCATTTACTTCCCTATTCGAAATATTCCTTACACTTAAAAACTATATGGTTTTTGGACTATGTTTCATTAGATTAAAATTGATTTTGGAGTTTAAAATTTAAAAATTAAAAGATAGAATAAGAATCGGTGTTTATCTAATGTTTAGTACTCGTATTACTGATTTGTTAAACATCAAACACCCTATTATCCAAGGCGGTATGGTTCCTGTATCCGAAGCTAAACTTGCAGCTGCGGTATCAGAAGCTGGTGGTTTCGGGATTATTGCGTCCCCTAATTTTGAAACTCCAGAGGATTTGCGTAAAGAAATTAGAAAAGCTAAAGATTTGACAGACAAGCCGCTAGGTGTCAATATTAGTCTTTATCCAGCCTCTAGACCTTTACCTAACGAAGGCTATATCGATGTCTGCATTGAAGAAGGGATAGAAGCCGTTGAAACCTCAGGCGTAAGAAGCCCTGAAGAGTTCGTGGAAACCTTAAAGGACGGAGGCGTAAAACTAATCCATAAAGTCGCAGAAGTGAAACACGCGAAAAAAGCCGAAGAAATAGGAGCAGACGCTGTAGGCATTGTCGGAGTAGAATGCGGGGGGCATCCCGGTCTGAATAACTTAACTACTATGATTCTGACTCCTTTAGTTTCCGATGCTGTAGATATTCCGGTAGTAACAGGAGGGGGTATAAGAGAAGGAAGGACTCTAGCAGCGGCAATGGCATTGGGTGCGGACGGAGTTGTAATGGGAACAAGATTCTTGGCGACTGAGGAATGTCAAATCCACCCTAAGTTCAAAAAAGAATTGATAAAAAAAGACCAGACCGATACAGAACTAGTTATGAAATGTATTCAAATGAACACTCGAGTCTTAGAAAACGAAACTGTACAAAAAATTCTAGAAAAAGAAGAAAAACTTGAACAAGAAAATGCTTCTTTTGAAGAAAGACTTGAGGAACTGATGCCATTAATCAGTGGCGAAAAATCGGAAGAGGTATTCCAAGAGGGAGATATAAACGCCGGAATAGCCGCCTGTGGACAAAGCATTGGTTCAATTGAAAAAATTATGAGTGTAGAAGAAGTGATTAACAGTATCATTGTTGAAGCTGACGAAGTTATAGACAAATTATCCACTTTGAAAAGCTAGATAACTCCTGAAAATTTCAGGAGCATATGGGGAAGAAAAAAATATGCCTTACGAAGAAATATCTTGTAAAAAAGAAGATTATTTAGCCGAAATTATCATCGACAGGCCTGAGAGTTACAATACATTTACTCCCACGACGACTAAAGAGTTCAAAGATGCTGTTTTAAAACATTCAAAAGATGAAGAAACGAGAGGTATTCTTATCACTGGAGCGGGTGATAAGTTTAGCGCTGGTGCAGATTTGAAAACCCCTCTAGAGAAATCAATCGCTGTCGAAAAAAATATCGAACAAATATTTCGAGAGGGAATAGGAAGATTTCACGATGCAATAAAGGAGATTCAGGAAATGCCAAAGCCTGTAATTGCAGGAGTTAACGGAACAGCGGCAGGTGCGGGGTTTAGTCTTGCCATAGCGTGCGATTTAACCCTAATTTCTGACGACGCAACTCTTGAATACGCATACACCAAAACGGGGCTTACGGGTGATGGAGGGGTCACTTTTAATCTTCCGCGACTTGTTGGAACAAAAAAGGCTATGGACATAGCCCTCAGATCACCGAAGATAAACAGTCAAAAGGCCGTCGAACTTGGGTTAGCAAATGAGGTTATACCCTCAGAAAAATTCAAGTCAGAAGTAAGGAAAAAAAGCAAAAAACTAGCGAATGGACCCACGAAAGCGTTCGGATGGGTTAAAAAACTATTTAGGGAGGGTTTTGACACTTCTTTGGAAAAACGCTTGGAAGAGGAGTTAGATACGTTTTGTAAAGCTCTCAACACCAAAGATTTTGAGGAAGGAGTAAAAGCCTTCTTGGAAAAGGGGGAACCCGATTTTAAAGGAAGATGAAATCCGAAAAAGCATATGACGCTTCTCTTATCTCAAACAATTGGCTGGATTAATGTTTTTTTAATGAGTTGGTAGAAAAACTAACTAATATGAAAATAGTTGCTTTAGTAGGAACTTATAGAAAGAAAGGAAACAGCACTCTAGCAGCTAAATACATAGCAAAAAAACTTGGCGCTGATCTAGAAATTCTTAGATTAACAAATTTAGAAATTAAACCTTGCAAAGCTTGTTACGCTTGTCTTTTTGGAAAAAAATGTAAAATAGATGATGACGTTTATTCTATCTTTGAAAAAATTAAAGATGCCGATAAATTATTGATAAGCTCTCCCGTTTATGTGCTTGATGCGACTGGACCTATCAAAACATTCCTTGATCGTCAATTGATGGCTGTTGATTATTTTGAGGATTTTTCTGGCAAAGAAGCGGGGATTATAACCTCTCATGGTTTTGAGGATATGAGGGGATGGGCTTCTTCGACTCATTTAACTCTGGCGAGAGTTTTGGGTTTGAGAGTGCTTGCAAATTTGGAGGTAAATGCTGCTA
>CAYSUV010000165.1:0-3964 GCA_964434275.1 Hadarchaeota archaeon (SeqCode)
TGTGTTTTCGTTCGGCAGTAGATCGGCGTCCGGTATGTCGGACATTTCTTTTCCACCGTCATTATATATTATCAAGGAAGCCCGTGCGGGTACTGTACCGATGTTCTTGAGGTGGATTAGGTTGTCCCCCAAGTATCGTGCCTTCATACCTTCGAGCGCCTTGTCTTGGTTCGTTTCGTACTGATCGGCTCCTGGAGCGGTTGAATCGGCGAGGGACATTGGAATTGACGAAAGTAGAAATAGGATAGAAAGTACTAGGGCCAGTCCGCGAATCGGGAGTTCGTTTTGAGCTATATGTTTTTGAGCGTTCATCGGATACTGGTTGCGAGAAGGTGATTTTTTAAGCGGGGCAGGTGTGATTGCCCGATTTGACCGTCGTGGATTTTTCGAATCCGGTCTAGGGCAGTAGGTAGGTGATTGCTTCGTCGAGGGAGGAGAGGTTATTCTCTCGTCTGACTTCGTCTAACCTCTCGGCGGTTTTAGCCCGGATTAGGATTGAAACGGTCTTCATCTTCTATCACCGTTTTTGGATATCCGGTGCAGGGCCGCCTTCAGCATTTTGTCCTGTTTTTCCTTCTCGCTCGGGCCGGCGTATTTGTACTTTTTGCTGTCCTTGTAGTTGGCCACGGAGTGTTTCGCCGCCTCGTTGATCTCGTTGGCGTCGATGTCGCCCTTCTTTTCCATGGCCTCCAGGTCCTTGTCCGTGACGTCCCTGCGACTCCCTCTGCTGAGGACGTTTCCGTGCATCTGGTAGGCCTCTTTCGGTTTCATTCCGCGTCCTTTCATCGCCTTCATGTGTGCGTCTCCGAGTTCCGCCTCACTCTCTATCGTCGCCGGGTCGGCGTTCTCCAGGTTGTTCATGGTGTCTTTCATCTCCTGGGTCCATGCCTGTGTGGTTTGGGCCTGCTGGCCCGCTCCCTGTCCTCTGGCCACCTCCTTGAGTCCCGATTCCTTTCCTGCCGATGCCCCGCCGGCGATCGAGGCTCCTATGTCGCTTCCGGGGCCTCCCCCGGCGACTCCTCGGAGTCCCGACTTGCCCATGGTCTTTCCGAGCGAACCCATCTGGCCCATCTTGCTCATTCCGGAGAGTTTTCCGCTCTTGGCGAGCTGCATTCCTCCGGCACCGGCTCCGGCGACTCCCGCCAGTCCGGCGGTCCCTCCCGCTGCGACCATTCCGCCTATGGCGCCGGACATGGTCCTGCCGAGTGTTCCGCTTATCATGCCCGACATTCCGGAGAGTGCCGGGGCCGTGATGGTGAAGGCGCCCGCCGATGCCAGTAGTACTCCGACTCCGACGGCCCATGTGAACGTCCAGCTCAGACCCTCGTGCAGGATTCCGAACCCTATCCTGAAGAAGAGGGCTATGATGATTCCGGCGAGCATCAGACCGATCAGGGCGCTCGTTAGCCTCTGTGAGACCTCTCTGAGTACGGGTATCAGCCTGAGCGAGAGTATGAGCGGGAAGGCCGCCGCAAAGGCGGTCGTGGCGAGTATCTTGAATATGCCCACGGCGAAGGCTATTATGACGGATATGAAGCTTGCGGTCATGGTGACGAGGGTGACTATGATTCTGCTCGGGTCCGCCGCCTTTAGTCCGCCGATGGGCAGTCCCGGCGCCTTGAGTCCTCCGAGGACTCCCTCGGGAACGGTCCCGGCGGCCTCGGCTATCTCGGCCGAGACGCATTCGAGCGGTTCCTTGTTCCCCGACTTCAGGGCGTCCGCGCAGCCCGGGTTCATGTCCTTTATCTGTTCTTTTGGAGGGGATAGGATGATGTCCTCGTTAAGCCCGTTCAGGGCGGCGGCGCTGGCGTTGAAGAAGTAGGGAAAGATGAATATCAGGATTATGATGAGGACGCTCTCGGAGAGCATCTTCTCGGCCATACCCGACAGGACGATGTTGAACTGTTCCAGGGCGTAGGAGAGGCCGATGCATACGAAACCTATCGTGACTACCAGAAAGGCCACCAGGCGGAAGGTCGAGTAGAGGCTTGCAACCGTTTCGCCGGCCGCCATCACGAAGTTCGGCGTGCTTCCCGCGGAGCCGACCGTCATCCCGCTGATCTGTATCTGTGGGATGTGTACCAGGATGTAGCCGAGGTGGACCCCTTGGGCTATCTTCTTGACTATAAGTTGGAGGCCGCCCAGCATGAGTAGAGTTATGACGAACAGGGCGACTATGACGAGGGCGGTTACGATGCCGCCGAAGAACCCGCGCTCCCCCTTGGGGAGTGGTATCGGGGATTTGTTTTCGATCGAATCCAGCAAGCGTGAGCATCCGCTTTCCAGGGGCCGGTAGGCCTTGCGGAAGGCGTCCTTTGCCTTTTTCAGAACGGTTTGAATCATGGTTGACACCACCCGCTCAAAGGTTTAGCACGACTTTCGACCCCTGCATATCGGCGGTTTTTCCTCCATGCGTCCAAGTGTGCAAAGGCCAGTCCCCCCGAGCCCGAGGAGAAAAAAGCGAGTTGAGTAGGTTCGAGAGGAAGAACTCCCGAGAAAATCGGGAGGGCTATCAGGGAGACGAAGAGAAAGGTCGGGATTTCGCAGAGGAGAAGGAAGAGAAATATTGCCGTTTTGAATCCGGATCTTTTGAGGAGGGATGTGAAAACCCTGTTCATTTCTATCTTGAAAAACTCATCGGGGTCCCGTCGATACATCCTCCATGTCGACCGGACGTCTAACGTGAGAGAGACGAACCATCCAGCTATCGGGACCGCGGCGAGTTCCGGTCTTGCCGCCGGCAGGAGGAGGAAAAGTATTAGGGTCGCCGCCAGGCCTAGCGGGAAGGGAGCTAACTTACGTAATGTGGACAGTTGCACCCCCTCCGATCGGGATGATTGTAGCTCGCCTGTAGCTTGATACCTCCCCATATCATGCCGACTATGAGCACGATGGCGCCTATGGCCTTCAACCCGTTGATGAGCTTGTCGAAGATCGTGGTGACTTCGGCCGGGAGGCAGATTTCGTTCGTGGGCTCGTCCGAGTTTTTGGGGTTTTCGGCGCACCATCGTTCCTCGCCGTTGACGTCGTGTTTTTGATATCCGGTCAACCAGGTTATTATAGTAGGTCCGATGGTTATGACCACACCCGCGATAATGACTGCTGATAGGGTCCTCTGAGCGCTTTCCTGTTCCTCGGGTCCTGCACGGACCAGGCGCACGCCGGCGCCTGCAAGTGCTGCGTTCCAGGAAACGAGCAGAATTGTTAGAATAATTTCGATTAGAGTCACCTTGTTTCACCCCCTTCAATATCGGTTAACTCGACTTCCTTTCCGTCCAACTTGAAGGTGATGTGTCCCCGAACCCATTCCAGTAGGATGTTAGCAACCAATTGGCGGGGAGGTATCTCGTTGAGCCTCGCGATCGATTTCGTCCTCTTCCACAGTTTTTCCGGCAGTTCGATTCCCGGCCTCACGGTCCCCTCGAGATCGGTCCTGGGAGGGCCCTCTAGATTGACGGTTTCTACTTCGGATTTCTCGCCGTTCCTCCGATAGGTGGCGTGGTTCCGAAGCCAATTTGATAGGATGCATGCGACCAGATCGTCCTTTTCCACTCCTTCCCAGGGGGCCGTTGACTTGATTACTTTCCAGAGCCTTTCCGGCAGTTCGATCCGGGGTCTGGTGGTCTTTTCGCTCATGCTTTCCCACGGGGTCTAGACGGTAAAGGAGTTTAAATGAGGAAACAGAGTTGGTGGCGGGAGTTCACACGTGTGAAGTCCGGTCAAGGTTTTAGGTATTAGTTGGTTGGAGTTCAGAACCCTATCAGTCCCGCCATTAGCTCGGAAATTCGAGGTACGAGAGCTATGGCGATTGTCGCCAAGAAAGCGTTGAGGGCTATCCAGACGGTGTTTTTCGCCGTGAAGTCGTTCGCGTAGGATGTTAGGAACCCGACGCCGATGGAGGAAAACATAACGATGGCTCTCGAGATTCCTCTGAATGCGGATGGAGTGCCGAACTCCATTTGAG
>CAYSUV010000166.1:0-3948 GCA_964434275.1 Hadarchaeota archaeon (SeqCode)
GCATGGACATCTCCGGTTGAGTAAGGGAGAAAAATCATCGTCCAGTTCTTGAACGGGTTTCGGTTTTCTCTCCGGTTGAAAATGCCGTTTTTTTGTTTAGAGGGTTTGTCGAAATTTGGATCAAGTGTCACAACCATCGCTAAAGAGGTGAGATAACCTGTGCCTGCTCCCCCTCCTTGCATATAGATAAAAACATTTTCAGAACTTCCTCTGCTAATCATTACATATGTTTCTTCATTTTCACCGTTAACACAAGGGTGAGGAAGTTCTATCTTATTCCAATCCATTCCATCAGCAGGGTTATCAATAGGTAAACTCTCAAAATTTTCCATACCAGAAACATCTATCTGAAAAGGTTCAGAAACATAAGTTTCTTGGACAACTTCGTATTTTCCGGGGTATATCCTCCAAGGTAACCCGGAAGCGAAAACAGTCGTAATGAGCACGACAATAATACAAACGATTATAATTACTTTACTTTTCCCTTTCATAATTCTCATAAGGATATATTTTTACCTGCCTAATATTTTTAGCCAAAATGGAGCAAAAACCAAAATAATCCAAGATGTAAATGATTACTTCTCGAAAATTTTTTTGGAAAGATAAACTTAATTTTACTCTTTTCCCTCGCCTCGTCTAAAAAACTTATTTAACAATTTTATCTCAAATCTCCCAGTTATCAAAGTATCACTCTTAAAGATGTAGGATATTACTCCGAAAAGAAACAGAATGAACATAGCGGTGTAAACTATTCCTAAAACTACAAGAGTGTAATTACCGAACATCAAAAAATTTACAGCCATCATCGGATGGGAGAAAGGTATGAGAAATATGACCAACTTAACAAAAGAAGGTAACGTGTAGAAACTCTTGAACATAGTCAAGAAAAACGGGATAAATACCAGAATTATCAAAGGAAACATCAACATTTGCGAACTCTTATAATCTTGCGCAAAAGTACCTAACAACATACAAATTGACAAGCCGGCGATTATCGTTAGAGAAAGAGAAACTGCAAGTAAAACAAAATCAGTAAACCCAAGAGCCAAACTAGCTTGGCCTATATTTCCAATCGAAGGTTGAAAAGAGCTCATATAATAACCAAAACCCACCATATATATGCCAGCCATTACCAAGCCAACAACAGCGCTTCCCATTATTTTTCCTATCGCTATATTGCTTCTTTTTACTGGAAGAGTTAGCAGCGTCTCTAGGGTTTTATTTCCTTTTTCCATTCCCATTGATTGTATCACTTGCCCTCCAGACATCAGGATTATAATCATTATGACAACGGGAACTAGTGTAGATTGAGAAGATATTGCGGCACTTATTTGACTCGGCGAAACTCCTGAAAATTCTCTCCCACGCATAGTTGTAGTCTCCTTTTTTGAGATAGGGCGGAGAGTCGAATTGGGTTCAAGCTCACCCGTATTTTCTATTATCGTTCTGGATACGTTCTCACTCGCAGCTTGAATCATCACGTTTATCGCTTCGGAAGGGATTGACTCACTCATCCCTATACCTCTCATAAGCCAGCGTATATCGATAGTACCTTGCTGATTCTGCTCTACGTTTTCGCCGAATTCTGCAGGTATTATCAGCAAAGCTGCTCCGTCTTTTTCATTTAGAATTTCTAAAGCTTCATCTGCATCTGTTTTGTCGGATGAAATGAAAACTATTTTCGCTCTTTTTTCAAAAATTTTGAGGATCCTTTGTGAAATTTTGCTATTATCTGCGTCAATTATTGCAACTTTTGGTTTTTCTTTCACTTGTTCTGTTATACCTCCCAGAGATTGTCCGATAAAAGCAAACATTAGGGTTAAAGCAATAACGGGCACAACAGTTTTGAGTGTAAGAAGTTCTTTAACTTCCTTTTTTATCAAGATGGTTAAATCGCTCACGAAACCACCTCAGTGAAAACTTCTTCAAGATTTTCAGCTTGATACTTTTCTTTCAAATTAGAAGGGTTTCCTTCCTCCACGATTCTCCCTTCATTTATCATCGCTATTCTTCCACACAAGTACTCTACCTCAAACATATTGTGAGAGGACAATAGAACTGTGGAATTCTCACCGGAATGTTTTTTAATAATATCTCTTACTTCCTGAGAATTAGTAACATCAAGCCCAGAAGTAGGCTCATCTAAAATAGCCAATCTAGGTTTCATCATCAAAGCCCTGCCGACCAATAAACGTCTCGTCATACCCTTACTATATGTCTCCACTTTATCCTCAATCCTATCACCAAGATTAGCAATGGTAACACCCCTATCAACAATATCTCCCTTCTCCACACCATCACCGAAAAAACTAGCCATAAACTCCAAATAATCCCTTCCAGACAAATTCTCATAAGCTCCCGCCTCCTCAGGCAAATAACTTATCAAATCCCTCACCTTATTCGGACGCTCATCAACACTAACACCATAAACCCCCACAAAACCAGAAGAAGCGTTCAAAAGAGTAGAAATAATCCTCAAAATAGTAGTTTTACCGGCCCCATTAGGTCCTATAAGTCCAAATATTTCTCCGTCCTGAACTTCGATAGATACTTTGTCTACAGCTCGTATATTTCCAAAATTTTTGACAAGGTCTTGCACATTCACCGCTAGCATTTTATTTCTCTCCAATATGTTTAGTCCAGTTATTTTTTATTTTAATGCTGAATCTCTTTTTTCAAAACTTCTCGATATTTTTCCAACTTTTTGGGTGTACTCTCTTTTTGGTAAAGAAGTCAGATGTTTTTCAAGATTGATTGAAAGTTTTTGTAAGATTTTTAGATGTGTTTTTTCCGGTCAAATTCGTCATAAATATCTCCGACTAGTTCTTCTAGAATGTCCTCTAATGTGATTACCCCGTCGAATTTTCCTTTTTCGTTTTCGACTATTGCCATATGTATACGGTTTTTCCTCATCCAGTCGAACACTTCTGTTATCTCTTCATCGTTTTTTACTGAAGCATGTTCTCTCATCAAATCTTTTACTTTTCCTTCCTCTTGTTTCAGAAGATCTTTGCTGTATAGTATACCTTTGATTTCTTCAAAGTCCTCGCCGACAACGGGTGTACGAGTAAATTTGTGTTCTCTGACCTTTCGTTCAGCCTCATTTATAGGAATATCAGGATGTAGCGTGAAGATTTTATCTTTAGGAATCTTTACCGTCCTAACAGTCAAATCACCAAACCAAAAGACCCTGTGGAGAATATCCCTCTCTATCTCTTTTATTGAACCTTCCTCTTCCAAAATAGAAGCCAGTTTCTTTATGTCCCCCTCCCTTACTCTCATACTCTCTTCTCGAGTCTTACCTCCAAAAAACCTAGTTATCACGTCAGAAACTTTTTCAAGACCTTTAACTATCGGGGCTAAAACGACCGATAAATAGTAAATCATTTTCGCATTGTTCTGACTGAAAGATTTTCTATTTTTTATCGCGAAACCCTTCGGAGATATCTCACCAAAAACCAGTAAGAAAAAAGTCAAAACCCCTATAGCTATAGAAACCCCCAAATCACCCAACGCCTTATAAGCAAGTCTTGTCGCAAGGGCCGAAGCGGTCACATTTATCAGGTTGTTTCCGATGAGGATAGTGACTATCGTTCTATCCATGTTAGATTTCAGCTTTTCTATCAATTCCACGTTCTCATCTTCGTCTATTCTCATTTGAGCAAGATCTGATTTAGAGAGCGAAGTAAGAGCGATTTCAGAGCCTGAAAAACGACCGCTTAGATAAATTAGAACTATTAAAGCTAGTATATTCAAAACAATTATCAGAAAATTCATCTTTCGATTAAACTCCCACTCATCTTAACTTAATCGAATCTCCTTATAAACAAATAAGTATTAACAAAAATCGAAAATCATTTCCGATTGGGATAAGCCTATTAAAATCGTAGAGCTTCCATATGACTAACCGCTTAGAAGACATTTAAGAAAAAGAAGAGGTGGCAAAAG
>CAYSUV010000167.1:0-3939 GCA_964434275.1 Hadarchaeota archaeon (SeqCode)
ATCAGCAACCGTGGAAATGTCTTTAGCCACAATTTGAGTAGGTTCATAGTTTTCTGCTGCAACCGATCCAATAGACAAAATTATCGTAGCTACTAGAGTAATAACCCCCAATTCTTCACAATCCACAACAACAACCTCTCTTTTTAGTAATTTTTATTATTAGGTTTAAATCTCCCGATAGAAATCCTGACTCGGACATACGCTCAAACCGAAACTAGAAAAACAACTTATCATCATAAAAAACACTTCAATGAGCAAATGGCGATAATGGAGCGAAAAAGCTTGTAAATCAGTAGTACTTCAGACGTTCTCAAGCCGCTCCTATAACTAAAGCGTTTACTGAAGAACAGAGTAGAAAATGGTTCGTATAGAGTAAGGAATCTAATCTATCAAGGTTGTAAAAGAATTGTTCCGACTGTCTCGCTTGTTCTTTCAGTCGTAGTTTAGGTAACCATGAAAAAACGTAACGTATCTTCTCATTCCCATTTTTCTTTCATTGCTCGAATCAGTTTTTTCTTCAGCATATCTGACAACATATCAAACTCAAGACCTTCACCAGAAAGTAATGAAGAACTTTTCTTAACATCTCTAACAAAGTCTAACGAATCTTCAACCGTCCACCCGTCCTCTACGAGCTGTTTAACAGCTTTCAACTCTGATTCTACCTTTTCCCTTTTTTCCGCCAATTTGTTCACATAATAACTTATGGAATAATTATTATTCAAACTTTTTCAGCAAAATCGAGTAAAAAATTAATTAATAAGTTTTAAACTTGCTTCAATCCCAAATCAACAGTGTCTTTCCCTTCACTTTCAATTTCAAATTTGGCTTTTGACGTTTTTTCTGAACCCTTACCCTTCATCTTATAGTGTTTCTCGCACCACCACATTCCTATAGCAAAAATAGAAGCATCCGCACCACAAATACAACATGGGCCCATCGTGGAATTCCTCCTTTAATTTCACTCTAAATCCGGATTAAAAGGGATACCTATTCACAAATCGTTCCTGATTATCAAAATCGAAAAACTGAAGACTGAATCTCTCACATATGGAAAAATCAAGGGAATTACGGATATTCCTCAACAGTTATTTAACTCCACCAAATTCCGATAACTAAACCCACTACAAAGGCAGGAGCTGTGTAAGGCAACGCGTTCAGAAGTCCTCTGCCTTCCCATAACTGTGGTAATGAGTTTTGAGCTTTTTGAAAAAGTTCTTGTATCGAGGGAAATCCTCTATATCCGCCCCACGAGAGAAGAACAGCCAAGGCTAAAATCCCAACGGCTATCTTCAGTGCTGTTTTTAACAATAAGCCACATACCAACCCTATCAGAAAGGGTATAACTATCGGTATTAGGCCTTCGATTCCTTGTATTGGGAATGCCATATTTTCACCGGTTGGCTTTTTGTATGATTTTGTTTAAAAACTATTTGTTTTTTTGTGATTTATTTCGAAAAAGCCGTGTATTTATGCTGAATTTAAATATTTTTAACGTTTTTAGGCCTTTTTGCGTTTTTCTAACTATTTTTCATAGATAAGAGCTTTTACGGGAAGATTGCCGTATTTTATTTTCGAAATTTTTTGTAAATGTTTTTTTGGAAGAAGTTCGGGAGAACCTGTTATTATTACTGCCTTTTTCCAATCGTAACTGAGTAAATTGGATGTAAATTTTTCGTAAAGCTCTCTTATCTTCTGTTTATTTCCAAGCCTTATCCCATATGGAATGTTAGTAACTATCCTATCGTAATCAAGCGAGATTTCGGTTGCATCTCTATTAGTAAAGGTCACATCTATATCTGCTCTTTCCGCATTATTTCTCGCATTTTTAACATGTTTTTCAGAAACATCATTTCCGAATATGTAAAGATTTTCATTCTCAGTTGACTTACTTATATCCTTCTTAACTTCGGAAAGTTTTTCCGAATCTAAAAATTTGAAATTATTAAAATCATAATCGTTTCTAAAAAAATTTGGAATGTTGTTTCCGAATAATCCTGCCTCGATACAGATTGTTCCCGAACCACACATCGGATCTATGATAGTTTCGTTTTGACTCCAACCCGATAATCTGATTAAGCAATGAGCTATCGTAGGTTTTAGAGGTGCAGGATGCTCTGTAACTCTATAACCTCTTTTATGTAGAGAATTTTGACCAGTTGTGTCTACTGATATCCAAAAAGTATCGTGTCTCACCTCTCCTCTAAAAATAACATTGGGATTGTCCAAATCCACATCTAACTCGGACCCCGTATCCCTTTTGAATGAATCAACAATTGCTTGACCTACTTTACTCTCAACATTCATTGATGTAAAGCCATGTTCGCCGTGTCTCTGAATACGAGCTGCAAACTTTTGATCTGAACTGATAAATTTTGAAAAATTAATTCTGCATATTTTTTGATAGATATCTTCCAAATTTGTAAACCTAAACTCATCAAGCAATAACAGAACTCTATGCAAAGTTTTGGAAAGGTAATTCAATTTAAAAATATCCTGTTCCTTTCCACTCATCCTAACCATCCCTCTATGTTCCTTCTCTCCTCTACTCCCAGTGATTTCCTCAACCTCATCTAATGCTATTTCTTCAAAACCTGGAACTGTCGTAGCGAGAAACTCCATAAATTACAACCCTTTTAAAAACCTTCACACATTAGAAAAGATTTTCTTAACTCATATAAAATAAAGACTCGTTTTGAGTATGAGGAAATTATTCTAATTGCTTTGTCGTTTTGGAGTGTATCGTTCTTCATGGCGAAACTAGCTCCGGCTATTATTTTCGTCGCATTTTCTGTTGCTCTATATGGAGCAGGGCAAGGTATGGCATTGCCTACCGCGATGGTTTGGGTTGGAGACGTTGTTTCCGAAGAGTTTTACGGTCGATTCAGCTCTTATCTTGGGGCTTTTGGATATCTTGGCCAATTTGCAGTGCCTTTAATATTTGCTCCTGTTTTGAACCGTTTTGGTATAAGTAATCTTTTTTTAACAGCGGGTGGAGTATCTGTGTTTTTGTTGGTTATTGTCTCAATTGGAAATAGGTTTTCCTAAATGTGGAGATTAGATGTATGATTTATCTTTTCATCTTTATTTTCAGGATTTAGTTATCTTTTCAAGTTTGTTTTCAGGAATTTATAGATAGGAGCTTAGGATGGAAAGCTTGTTACAGGTTTTGCGGGAAAGGTTTTCTAAAACCAGTCTTGATTTGGAGAAGATTTCCAAAATATTGTTGAAAGCTGTGGAGGAAGGCAGGTATAAATTAGAAGATGAAGAATATGTTTTATTCTTCGAGGGTGAAAAATTGCTTTTGCCTAAAACTTTTTATCAAAGTCAAAGCTGGGATGATAGAAAGCTAACCCTTGACTCAGAATTCGTAATGCCTGAGACGATTAAGCATTTGATAGTAAGGGCTGAGAAAGAGAGGGAATGGAATCCGGAATTTGCAGTTGAGGAATATCTTGAAGAAATTGAAGAGAAAAACAAGGATCTTTTCTTGAAATTTTTCGAAGAGATGAAAAACGAAATAGGAGATTATTCGGAAGGGAAGAAAAACAGTATTTCAGGAAATCTTATCATGAAGATAGCAGAAGAAGTGGGGATAGACAAAGAAAAAGCTGACAGGATAAGAGGCGAGTTCAAGAAGGGAGGAATAATCAGTCCTTGCTCAAACCGGATTAAGGATGGTTGTTTATCCTTTGAGATAAACCCTTCCCTACTAGAAAAACAACAAAACAAAAACAGTAATAAAACGAACCAGTAAACAGATTAAAGACATTTTAAGTTAACGACCGAAAAGAAACGTTTACGTATGACTGCCGTACTTTTTCTTTAATTTGTCAAGATCCTTCTCCATTTCTTCTTCTTGAACTTCTTTAACGTGTTCATCCATTCTTTCAACCGCTTTTTCCAAAACTTCGCTCGTCCCATCACCAATCCCAGTAC
>CAYSUV010000168.1:0-3933 GCA_964434275.1 Hadarchaeota archaeon (SeqCode)
CAGTAATCCTAGCAGCAGGTGTTGGCGAAAGAATGAAGCCGCTATCCACCACCCACTCGAAGGTTTTGCTTCCCATAGCTGGAAGGCCTGTTTTAGATTATGTTTTAGAATCTTTGGAAGGAGCAGGTATCAAAGATATAACACTAGTTGTGGGTTATCTGAAGGAGGCCATCATGGATAAATACGGGGACGGGAGCGATTATGGTTTGAATTTATCTTATGTCGAACAGCCTGACCAGCAAGGAACCGCAGACGCTATCTCGTTCACTGACTTTGATGAAAGTTTCGTTGCAGTAAACGGAGATGTTTACTGCGATGTAAACTCTTTGAAAAACACTATAAAACGTCACAACGAAGAAGAGGCCGTCGCTACACTAGGAACTTACCTAGTGGAAAACGCAGCTTCTTACGGAGCTATAAAAACAAAAGACGGGAAAGTTGAAAAAATTGTGGAGAAACCAAAAGAAACCACGAATCAACTGATTAACGCGGGAGTTTACGTCTTCGAACCTGAAATTTATGACGCCATCGAAGAAACGCCATTATCAGAAAGAGGTGAAAAAGAGATAACTACCTCTATAGAAAAACTAATCGAGCAAAAAAAACTAGTCAACTCCAACGAACTCGACTCTTGGATTCACGTAGGAAGACCATGGGACCTTCTCGTAGCAAACGAAAGAGCCCTCAAAAACATGTCACACAAACAAGACGGAAAAATAGAAGAAGGAACCCATATAGAAAAAAACGTTACCATAAAAAAAGGAGCAAGAATTAGAGCAGGAGCATATATAGAAGGCCCTGCCTATATCGGTAGAAATAGCGATATCGGGCCGAATTGTTATATTCGCCCTTACACGAGTATAGGGGAAGAAGCAAGAATAGGAAACGCTGTCGAGATTAAAAACAGTATTATTATGGATGGCACCCACGCAGCTCACCACACTTATATCGGCGATAGTGTTATTGGAGAAAATTGTAACTTTGGAGCAGGAACCAAAATAGGGAACCTACGACTTGACGCAGGAAACGTCATTATGACCCTCCGAGAAAAACTGACAGATACAGGAAGAAGAAAACTCGGAGCTGTTCTGGGCGACGGAGTCCAAACCGGGATAAACAGCATGGTTAACCCTGGAGTAAAAATGGGATACGAATCAGCTATAGGACCGGGAGTAATTCTTTACGAGGATTTAGAACCTGAAAGAAGCGTCATAGTCAAACAAAAAGAACAAAAAAAGGGTTGGAAAGATGCCTAAATACGACCCCGAGTATTTCAAGGAAAAATTTCCCGAACTTCACAAAGAAATCAAAAAAGGAGCAAAAACTATCGAAATTAATGGAGTAAGGTCAGAAGAAAAAGAAGGAAAAAAAGCCGCCGAAAAAGAGGATAAAAAAGGTCCGAACATAGTTGACTTCCTTAGACTTTGTGACGATGAAGACGAAGCATTAGAGATTATTAACTATATGGAAGACAAAGAAAAAATAGAACTAGAATATGCGAGAGAATTAAGAAGTCAGCTGACACACAGCGGTCTTAGAAGTTTCGGATCTAAAAGAAAACCAGGAGAATACTCCTTCAACGAAAAAGATGACGAGTAGATTCTTATGTTAGAACTAGGACTTGTAGGAAAACCCAACACCGGTAAGACCACCTTTTTCAACGCAGCCACCTTAGCCGACGCCCCGATCGGAGGATACCCCTTCACAACTATCGACGCAAATATAGGAGTCACTTATGTAAGAAGCACCTGCCCCTGTCAAAACCTAGACATAGAATGTGACCCTCAAAACTCAAAATGTGAAAACGGCACCAGATACGTTCCCGTCAGAGTTATCGACGTAGCAGGACTAGTCAAAGGAGCCTATGAAGGAAAAGGATTAGGCAACCAGTTCCTAGACAACCTAAGAATGGCCTCAGTCCTAGTCCATCTCATCGACACTGCAGGAACTACCGACTCAGAAGGAGAACCTGTAGGCCCAGGAGAACACGACCCATTGGAAGATGTTGGTTTCCTAGAAGAAGAATTCGACCGGTGGCTCACCGGAATATTAGTAGACGGTTGGGAAAGATTTGTTAGAAAAATACAATTAAAAAAAGGAGATATGAGCAAAGCACTAGCCGAAAGAGTAAGCGGGTTAGGCATAAATCAACAACATGTTTCAGAAGCATTAAGAAAAGCCGATGTAAACCCTGAATCTGCAGATGAGTGGGGGGAAGACGAACTTTTCGAATTATCTCAAAATTTACGGGAAGAAAGCAAACCACTCCTATTAGGAGCGAATAAAATCGACATGAAAGGCGCCAAAGAAAACTATGAAAGATTAAAAGACCTCGATTATCCAGTAGTCCCAATGAGTTGCGAATCAGAACTAGCCCTTCGAAGAGCTTCAGAAAAAGGACTTATCAATTACGAACCAGGACAATCCGACTTTGAAATTTTAGAAAAAGAAAAACTAAAAGAAAAACAAAAAAAAGCGCTTACCTCCATAAAAAAGTTTCTAGAAGAGTGGGAATCCACCGGAGTACAAGAAACTATTGACAAATCAATCTACGACCTACTTGAAATGATAGTAGTATATCCAGTAGAAGACGAACACAAATTCACAGACAAAAAAGGAAACGTACTCCCAGACGCCCACCTAGTTCCAAAAGGAATCACAGCTAAAGAATTCGCTTACGAAATCCACTCAGATTTAGGAGAATCATTCTTACATGCAATAGACGCAAAAACAGAAAGAAGAGTAGGTGAAGATTACGAACTTCAAAACGAAGACATTATCCGTATAGTCTCAACAAAAGGAAGATAAAATTTAGTTATAATCAATATTCTACGACGTTCACGAAAATACTATTATTATCTATAGGAAAGAAAATCTCAAATATTTTTTTTCAATCAAATTTTATTGAATTTCTTCAAACGGATTTAGTTATGGTCTTTCTGAGTTCTCCATATGGTCTTCTCGTATTAGAAAAATCTTTGACGATATGATGAAAAGACGATTAATGATAAAACAAACTAATAAGGAGCTTAAAGAATTAGCTTAGAACTAGTTAAGCTTTTTCTAATTATTTTCACCTAAGTTTTCTGAAAGTTAAGGACTCATTAAAATCCGGAGTAAAAATCGAAAAACGTAAACATCAGGACAGAACCTCCCGGTAAGTATCTATGTAGTCAATAGCAATCACAGGCCATGTGAGCTCTTTGAGTTTTTCTTTGCCTTTCTTTCCCAGATATTTGACCCCTTCGGGGTCGTCGATTACGTAGTTTATACCCCACGCGATGGATTCGGGGTATGGGAAGACCTTGATCCCATTTTCGAAGTTGCCGATGTTCTCTCTAAGCCCACCGACGTTCGTCGCGACAACCGCTTTCTCGGCGTCCCATGCTTCGAATAGGACGAGTCCGAAGGGTTCGTTCCTGCTCGGGATGCAAACGATGTCGGCGGTGTTGAGCAGGTCTTTCAATTCCTCGTCAGGAATGTATCCGAGTATTCTTACGGAGCCCGAAACCCCCAAATCATCATGAACTTTCCACTCGAGGTGGTCCCTCATCCCTCCTTTGCCGGCGAACACGAATTTGGCGTCCCACCTATGGGAGAGAACGTGAGGAATCGCGTCGACGAGGAGGTCCGGTCCCTTCTGGTACTCCAGTCTTCCTACGTAGAGAATCACTGGAGCGAGCGGGTGGATTCCGTATCTTTCCTTGACACGACCAGGATCGATGTCTTTTTCGTGCTTTCCGACTCTTCCGCCGTTCGCGATAACGTCTATCTTCGACTTGGGCATATCATAGAGCCAAATGAGCTCGTCCTTCATAGCCGACGAGACGGTCGTCACTCGATCAGCGATGTAACCGCCGTACCTTTCCTTGTTAGAAATCTCGTCGAACTCCCACCAGTCACCGAACACGCCTCCGTTCCGCCCGTATTCGG
>CAYSUV010000169.1:0-3916 GCA_964434275.1 Hadarchaeota archaeon (SeqCode)
TCCTAGACTCACTAAAACGATTAGAATACCGAGGTTACGACTCGGCAGGAATAGCAACCCTAAACGACTCCCAGATAAATATAAAAAAAGACACCGGAGAAATCGACGAAATCAATCAGGAATTGAATTTCCAAGAAATGGAGGGGGATATAGGAATTGGGCATTGTTTGCACCCTGAAACTCTCGTTTGTGCTGCTGATGGCAGTCTCACAAAAATATCGGAATTGGATAATCAGGAAGTTCTATCGGTAAATTTTAACGATGTAAGCGTAAAAAATGGTAGAAAACAGAAGCTAGCTAAGCACAAATCTCCCGATCATCTTTTCCGTATAAGTACCTCCTTTTCTAATTTTAAAGCTACAGGGGAACACAGAGTTTTTGTTACGGAGGGTAGCGGTGTAAAGGAGAAAAAGATAAAAAATCTTACTGGGGACGAACTCATTGCTGTTCCTAGAAAAATCCCTCATTCCCCGAAGTCTAAGATGCAATTTCAAGATGTTTCTGTAGAACGGCATTATAAACTAAATTCTGAACTTAGAAAAAAGCTTAGAGAAAAAAGAGAAAGTAATGGCGATACAAGAAAAGATATAGAAAGGAAAACTGGAGTTAAATCTCGTTACCTTGGCAGAATCGAACGGGGCGAAAGAGAATCCATCGAGGGGAAAAGATTAGAAAAACTAGAAAATATTTATCCAGATTTGGACATAAGGAGTAAGTCGGAGATCACATATCTTAATCCTGTTTGTTTTCCTTCTAAGCCCAATCCCAGTTTACTTCAGCTTATTGGTTACCATATAGGGGATGGAACTTTTCACTCTAATCGTTGTATAAGATTTAAAGATGAGAGAAAAGAAATATTGGAAGAATATAGTAATCTTTTTAGCGATGTATTCAATCTGAATGGTAAGATATATGATAGAGAGGGTCACTTCGTTCTGTACATAAACAGTAAATTCCTCGTGGATTGGTTTGAGAAAAATATTCCATCATTGTTCAAAACTACTGGCAATGAGGAAATACCAGAATTTGTTTTTAATGCGACTAAAAAACAAATCTCCTCCTTATTAAAGGGTATATTCGATGCAGAAGGCGGAATTAATTCAAAGTCTAGACAAATTTACATAGAGATGACAAATAAAGGTCTGATTGAAAGAATACAGTTTTTACTGTTAAAATTCGGCATCCTATCGACTTTTCTGGCGGAAAAGAGAGAAAAGTGGAGTGATGTTTATAGATTACAAATACATGATGAAAAGTCTCTGAAAAGGTTCAAAAAATACGTAGGATTTACAGCCGATGATAAGAAGAACAGATTGAATAGATTGTTAAATAAAACAAAGAACAGGAATTATCGATATACTTCTTTCCCATACAAAAATAGTAATATTAGAAATTATCTCAAAGATACGGATGTTTCATACAATGAATCGGGGGATTCGTTTCTTTCTGACATCGTTTTAGAAGAAATTGTAGATCAACTTGGGGAGGATTACACTGAAATTAAAAATTTTATTGAAAAATATTTGAATTCGGATGTTGTTTGGGCGAGATTTGACATTGAGAAAATAGAATCAGATGTCGAATATGTATACGATTTAAGCGTGGGACATGAGCATAATTTCATAGGTGGCTTAGCAGTTCAACACAATAGCAGATGGGCCACCCACGGAGACGTAACTAAAGAAAATGCACATCCTCATACCTCTTGTGATGAAAGATTTGTCATTGTTCATAATGGAATTATTGAAAACTGGGAAGAATTGAAAAAAGAATTGGGCAATCATGAATTTACTTCTGAGACTGATTCGGAAGTTATAGCTCATTTTATTGAGGAAAAATCTAATGAGATGAGTGTTGAAGAATCCGTTCAAAAATTTTTGAAAGAAGCAGACGGTAGTTTCGCAGTCGTCCTAATTGACTCAAAAAATAAAAAAATGTACGCGTTCAAACGCGGTTCTCCTTTGGCTTTAGGAGTTGGAAATGGTGAAACTTATCTCGGTTCGGACCTTTACGCGTTTTCTACACATACGGACGAAGCAATTTTTTTCAAAGACGATGAATACGCAATAATAGAAGAGAAAAAATACACATTCAAAAATTCAAAAGGGAAAATCCTAGACAAAAAACCCCAAAAATTCGAATGGGAACAAGAACCTTCTGAAAAGGGAGAGTACGATCATTATATGAGGAAAGAAGTTGGAGAAATTCCAACTTCGTTAAAAAGACTAGAAAGATCTCTAGAAACCACACAAGAAGAAGAATTAGAAAAACTGGTTAGAGAAGTAAAAAACCACAAAAGAGTATTATTCACAGCATCCGGAACAAGCTACCATGCCTCTCTCTTAGGCGTGTTTTTCTTGCATGCGTTGGGGATAGATGCACAAACTCTGATAGCCTCTGAATTTGGAAACTACGAGAGAGCGGATGAAAACACACTAGTAATCCCAATCTCACAATCAGGAGAAACGAAAGATGTTCTGGAAGCAATAGAATTCTCAAAAGAAAGAGGAGCGAAAATAGCTTCAATAGTAAACGTCCCTCACTCCTCAATCGAAAGAGAAGCAGACATATCATTAAGAATAAGAGCCGGGCAAGAAATCTGTGTTGCAGCCACGAAAACCTTTGCAAACCAACTATATTTACTATTAAAATTAGCAGAAAGACTAGGATATAAAACTCACACTAAAACTCTACCTGAAGAAATTGGGAAAGTAATTGAAAAAAACGAACCGAAGATTAAAAGCTTGGCCAAAGAACTGGCGGAGAAAAACGATATCTACATAATTGGACGTGGAATAACTTATCCTGTCGCAAGAGAAATGGCTCTAAAAATGAAAGAAATCGCGTATATTCACGCAGAGGGGATGATGGGTGGGGAACTAAAACACGGAACCTTAGCTCTTGTAGAAGAGAATACACCAGTAATTTCACTCATACCTGAAAAAAACTCTGAAATAAAATCTAATGTGAAAGAAGTTGAAGCAAGAGGAGCTAAGTCTATAAAAGTATCACCTTTTGAAGGGGAATTTGAAGTTCCGCACTCCAATTCAAGGTTCGCTTTTTACTCTACTGTGATTGGTTTTCTCTTGGCTTACTGGACAGCTAGAGAAAAAGAGCTACCTATAGATAAACCTAGGAATCTTGCGAAGAGTGTCACGGTAAAGTAGTGCTAGTTTTCTTTCGTACTCCTATTTACGAAGTTTAAAAATAATTTTTAAGTTCCTCTACAATAACATTCAGGGGTGTTCGGTTTGGATGTAGAGAAAGAGGTTATAAAGAACCGGGAAGGGGAGGAAATAGTTTCGATTATCCACACTCCAGAAGATGAACATAAAGGAAGCGTAATTCTCCAGCATGGATTGTTTTCAGATAAGGAAGGTAGTTGGGAACGAAGAGCGAATACCTTTGCCGAAAGTGGTTTTAAAGCGATCCGTTTCGATCGTAGGGGTTATGGAGAATCAGATAAGGATTTTCACGAATTTAATCTAACCACCGGAATCGAAGATACGATAACCATCTTAGACTATTTGGAAGAACAAGGTGAGAAAAAATTTGCTATATATGGATCAAGCTTCGGCGGGTTGATAGGAATTCATGCTGCTGTTCAAGATTCTCGGATTTTAGTTCTAGGGTTGAGAGCTCCTGCCACTTTCACTGACGGTTTATTTTCGGAAATGGAAAAATTAGTTAAAGAGAAAGGGAGAATCGGTCTGGAAGAGGAGATGGAGGGTGCTAGCATAGACAAATCGTTCTTTGAGCATTTGAAAAAATACGATATAGAAGAAGCGGCGGAAAAAATTAATATTCCAACAATTATTTTTCACGGAGACATGGATGATGTTGTGCCGAGAGAAGATTCGAGAAAGTTTTACAAACTACTCAATACGGAAAAACAGTTTTACACGGTGGAGGAAGA
>CAYSUV010000170.1:0-3895 GCA_964434275.1 Hadarchaeota archaeon (SeqCode)
CAGAGCTTTTAATAGAGGGTAAATAACCCTTTTTTACGGTGGTATTGTGATAACCTTGTCCCAGATGGAGGCTTTAGATATAAACTCGGCTTGGAGAGGAGTTTCTCCCCGTCTCTTGATGGAGAATGCTGGAGCGAAACTTGTAAAGGAGTTATGTGAGCGTAAAACTCCTGAAAAAAGAGCAATCATAATTGCCGGCACTGGGAATAATGGAGGAGACGGTTTTGTAGCTGCCAGACATTTGATAAATCGAGGGATTAAAATAAGTGTAATTCTTCTAGGAAGACCTCGAAATATTACTACTTCTGTTGCTAGAGAGAATTGGAAAACCTTATCTCAATCAGATGATTTCGCTGATTTTCACATCATTAGAGATTCTGAGAACATTCGAAATCTGCCTGATTTTGATGCCGACGTAGCTATAGATGCTATGTTAGGCACTGGGATAACCGGAGCGCCTCGAGAACCAGTATCGTCAGCGATCAGGTTTTTTAACAATCAGAATGGGTATAAAGCAGCCGTTGATATTCCCACGGGGATAAACCCTGAAACGGGTGAGCCTCACGAAACCGCGTCAAAATGTGACCTAACCGTAACTTTTCACGACACTAAACCTGGAATAGAACAGGCTCCGGAAAAATATACTGGGGAAGTCCAACCTGTAGACATAGGTATACCTAAAACAGCGCAAACAAGAGCAGGGCCTGGAGATGTGAAGTTGGCTGATTTGTCGCGGGAGGTTGGTTCTCATAAGGGTGAGAACGGTAGGTTGTTGATAGTTGGGGGTGGTTCTCGGTATGTGGGGGCGCCTGGTTTGGCTGGTTTGGCGGCTTTGAATGCGGGGGTGGATTTGGTTACGGTTGCTGTTCCTTCTCGTGTTGCGGATGTTGTGAATTCGTTTTCTCCTGATTTGATTACTTATGGTTTTTCCGGGTCGGATTTGAGTTCGGAAGCTGTTCCGGAGTTAAAAGGTTTAGTTGAAGATGCGTCGGCTGTCTTATTGGGTCCGGGGTTGGGTTCTAAGAAGGTGACGAGAGAGGGCGTTCTTGAATTATTGGATTTGTTGATTGAGGATTTTTCGGATTTGCCTGTTTTGTTGGATGCTGATGGTTTGAAAATCGCTTCTAACCGTAAAGATTTGTTAGGTGAGGGTAATTTTGTTTTAACTCCTCATTCGGGTGAGTTCGAAATATTTACAGGCGCTACTCTTCCGGAGAATAGAGCGGACAGGGTGAGGACAGTTGTTGAAGAAGCTGAAGAGGCAGGTGCTCCGATTCTTTTAAAAGGCCATATCGATATTTGTGCGGATTCAGAAGGAAGTTATTTGTTGAACGACACTGGAAATCCTGGAATGACTGTCGGTGGCACTGGTGATGTTCTCGGTGGGATTATCAGCGCTTTTCTTTCCCGAGGAGCTGAACCGTTTAATGCGGCTACGGCCGGGGCTTTTATTTGTGGTTTAGCAGGGGATGTTTGTAGTGAGGAAAAAGATTATGAGTTTACGGCGTCAGATGTAAAAGAGAAGATACCAATCGCATTATCAAAAGCTAGAGAATATTGGTGAAAAAAAATGGCACGGTTCAAAGAAGCTGAAGCGAGATTGTTTAACAAGAAGATTTGCATGCGTTGCAACGCTCGAAACCCTCCTAACGCCGATAAGTGCAGAAAATGTGGCTACGATAGGTTGAGGAAAAAATCCAAAGAGCCACGAGGTTGACTGTTTAGAACTGTTTAGATAAGAAAACCGAAAAAAGGAAAGTACAAGCAAAACCGCAAATCATTTTACCGGAACAATTATGTAAAGCTGGAAAAAACCTAAAAACCCGGGCTAGTGCAAGCGATTAAGAAATAATACCGGCGTGCCGGCCGTAACCCACCTTCTGTTTTTGACGGCATTCAGCTTAGCGGGCTACCACCCGCCTTAGACGGGTATTCATCGGCGGTTATTTTGCCCTTGCATCCCGCAGATTGGCCGTTCCAGCCCTGTCCAGTCCGACCTCGGCGTTTCCGCGTCATGGCGTTAAGACTGACGGGTTTCGTTTCTGTTCCAGGGTCCGACTTCTCAGCCGGAGCCTTTTCGGCTCTGCGGTCCCGTCTGATGGGAGGTGTTTCCTCAGGAGTGCCCCGAGAGCCGTCCGCCGGCTCACCGGCGTTTGATTTTGTTTTATGATGGTTATTAGAGGTTTCGTGAAAGATGAAAAATAGGATTATTGCCTGTTTATGATTATGTGAGTGTCCGTGACGTTTCTCACTTTTCCGTTTATTGATGAGTGTTGGGGGACGCTGATTCCTTCGGAGTTTGGTATCGCTATCACTTGCCCCTTCGATACTTCGTCTCCAGGGTTTACGATCGGTTCGCTCAAACTTACTTTTCCTTTGTAAGAAGGGTTGCTGATTAGTGGGATTCGTACCGATTCAGGTTTTATCTCGGATGCTCCTTTTTCATGGTCTCTTCTTTTCCAATCACGAGATCTTAAAAGGTTTATTCTCTCCTCTTCTTGTTTGACCTTATTTTCTGCAACTGTTTTTTTGTCCATAACGAGAATTCCGTTTGTCCGTTTGGAAACTCCGAATTGGGAGTATTTTTCCCCGATTTTCGAGCACCAGCCTGGTCCTCCCTCTAACAATATTTGGTCTTTTTTCAACGCGTTTATGTTGACACCTGCTTCTTTCAAGAGGTCTTTTGTGGGAGTGCCGATCGGGGCGTGTATGCATCGATGCATTGGAGTGTTTCCGTCTATGTGGATGAATTTGTGTGTCACCGGTTTTCTCTCAAAGATTGCTCTATAGATATTATAGATTGTTTCTGTGTTGTGAGTTATCCAACCGTGTTCAGTTGGTAGGTCGGGAGAAATTTTCGTATCCGTAGTGACTTTAAGCAAAGAGTATTCTTCACTATAGTCATAAACATCCTCAGTATATGCAAAAACAACTCCCGATTCTTCTTTTAAATCTACGGGCAGATCATCAGGTAGATAAATTGAACCTTTAGTGACTTTTTCGAGATTATTAGTCCATTTTTCTCTATACTTTTCTTTAGAACCAATAACAATCACGTCAAAAACAAGATTCAGTAAAAGGTTGAAAAGGTCTTGAAACTCCCCCGGGTTTGATTTGACAAGGCCTTTATCTGAGTAGAAGATGGGTTCGCTCTCTTGTAGGTTCATCAATAAGTATTGGATATTGTCTAGTTTTGACCATTTTATGTAGGAGGGGAATCCGGCTCCTCCTGCTCCGACTACTCCTGCGCTTCTAATTATTTGTGATAAGTCGTTTTTGTTCAGTTCTTTGATTTTCTTGTTTTTTCCGCTCATTTTTTCTGTCTCTCGGGTTTTAGTTTTGTTTTTATAGATTTGTTTAATTTTCTTAGGTTCATATTCTTTGTCAAAAAACCGTTCTTTTTATAGGGGGTTTTATCTATAATCAATAAATTCCCGTGATTAGTTGTGGTGATATTATGGATGGGAAAATTGAGAAATTGCACCGTGAAGCTCCTTTAACTGATGTTCATACTCATCCTTCTCTCAAGGGGTGGATGTTTGACTATCCTTTGGACAGGCATACGTCTTCTCCTAAAGGTTTCAATCCGTTAGCTTTCCGGCAAGATATAGATTCTCTTGAAAAAGGGAGGACTGGAGTGGTTTGGGCGACGCATTACGTTCCGGAAGTAGAATTGTTTCATAACAGTCTGTTGATTCGTGGAGTAGCGAAACTATTTCGAATTTATGATAGGTTGACTTCAGGAACTCCTTGGGAAAGATTGTTAGAAATGATGGATTACTTGGAAAGGGAGATTGAAAAAAATTCGGACAGAGCGGAATTGGCTAAATCCGTCGAGGATATTAGAAGAATTAGAAAAGAAGGAAAAATTGCTTTTGTTCACACAGTGGAGAGC
>CAYSUV010000171.1:0-3895 GCA_964434275.1 Hadarchaeota archaeon (SeqCode)
GCTATGTAGGGAGAGTCCTCATTGAAGAGATGAATATTTTCACCATCATAAACCAGTCCAGGATCCGGTTCGGACGGAATATAGATAGGTCCAATCCTTTCAAACATTCCTGGACAGTCTTTCAATACTCCATGCTTATCCCATTTTTGAAGGTTTGAACTTGTCCAGAGTCGAGGATTGGTAGGAAGTATGAATCTTGGAGTGTACTTAGTTCCCCAAAATAGTTTCACTCCTGATTCTATGACCGTAAACCACTCGTTATCCACTACTATCCAATCGTTAGGGGCATATTCTCCCCCTCTTTCATTACCGGCGACCAAAGGATAGGGTTTCTCCATCAAAGAGAAAGGATTTTCCCCATTTTTCAAGGGTTTCAAAGAATCCGCTGTAGCCATCCCCCAGCCCTCCTTAGCCCAACCTCCGATACTAAAAATAAGAACCCACTTATTCTCCCACAAACCTTTTCCTCTCAAGAGCGCAGGATCTTGCGCCTGACCGCCAAGATCGTTTGGTAGTTGGAAAGTTTTTGAAGTCACATGACGCCATTCGCTTTCGGAAACTAGCGGATTTCCTGTGAACTTTTTCCAACCGTTCTACATGTCTTGCTTTTGTCCGTAGATTTTGTAAGAGGTTCTCACATTTTCCAAGATCATTTCGGAATCTACAAATCCATGCCTGATCCATTTAGAAGACCATAACCCGTTTTCTTTGAAGTTGTTCTCTCGCCAGAAAGAATTTTTTGGATTATTTTTTTCGAGTATAAGTGATCCATTTCCTAAAAGGTCGAATCTTCCCCCCACATCATCCGCTTTTTTCAAAATCGTCGACTTATTTTCGAGTGTGTAATCTCTCCACTCGGACAACGTATCTATTTCCCGAGAAAGTTGCAAAGACAAAAAACTTATTTTAAAGTCCTGATTTTCACCTCTCTTATCTTCACCCGCCAGAAGACGGTTGGAATCCGCTTCCCCCAATTTTGTTTCTAGAGAACTCGACGAATTAAAGTGTAGAGTAAAAGAAATGCCGAAGATTAATAATGCAACGGTCAGCAGAACTGGTATTTTTAAATTCAAAGAAACTCACCCTCATTTATTTATCATATTTTTTGTTAGAATCATGAAGTCTTAAAATTAATTTTTCTTAAAATGAGTTGAATGGATCATAGTTAACCAGTTAGATTACTCTCTACCCGGAATTAATTGTTTTTCAAAATCCTTATACTCTTCAGGGATTTTTATCTCATACTTATCTGAAAGTTTTAGAACATTTTTCAAAAAATCTCTAAATACAGGGAGAACTGCTCCCCTTACCTCACCGTCTTTTAAATCCACTCCTTTATCCTTCAAAGTCCGCTCTATTCCCTTCACCAAAAAATCGAACACTGCTCGAGGTTTTGTAGGTTGGGTAGCTAAATCAGCTATATAATCAAGTTCTTTTTCCAAACCTAACTCGGGCGCCGAAATCCTAACCCCGAACCTTGGCGCGATATTCTCCACCATGGCCTCTGCAGCTGCCGTTACAAGTTGTCTTTTTCTATCTTCTAATTCGGCCTGTCTTTGATTTGTTATATCTCTTAGGGATCCTACTGCGCCATAGATTTCCCCTTCTTCGTTTCGCAATGGATAGTAATATATGCTGAAATAGCGTTCGCCAAGCTCTTCGAATTCGTAACTCATTTCATATTGGACTGATTTTCCTGTCAGGCATCGGTCCACGTTAGGCTTTATGTTTTCTTCGAAAACTTTTTCTCCTACCACATCCGGTATCTTATGTCCTACCACCTCTTCCTCCTCTAAATTGTGGTATTGGAGAAATGTCTTATTTGCGAAAAGATAGGAATAATCTTTATCTATCCCGATTATAAGATCCTCTGAAAACTCGACAGCTCTTTCATATTGTTTTAACTCTCGCTCCAACTCTTTTTGTTCAGTAATATCTCTTACGACATTGATTATTTGCTTCAAATCATCATTCTCGTCGTAAACCATCCCAGCACTCGATTGCGTGTATATTTCTCTCTCATCCTCCGTCACAACTTTAAACTCCCTCCTCCCCCCTGATTCTCCTTTTCGATAGGCCATTTTCGTATCCTTTCTGGCAATTTCTCGCTCCTCCGGAGAAACGAATTGAATAGGATCTTCTCCGATAATCTCCTCCTTGCTATCAAACCCCGCCATCTCCACCAACGCGTCATTCGCCTCAACTACCTTCCCGTTCTTATCCAAAACGAGAACGCCGTCCTCTATAGCTTCAAACAAAGTCTGAAAACGAACTTTGGCCTCTTCTCGCTCAGTTATATCAATACAACTACTCACCGTGCCGGCGATATTGCCCTCGTCGTCTCTAAGAGCTGTGTTTCGCCATAACATCTGTCTTTCTTCACCATCAGACGTCAGAATAGGGGCCTCACACGACTTTCCCTTTTCAACATCGCCTTCCAAAATTTTTCTGAATGTCTTCCTAACCTTCTCCCTAAATCTTTCTGGAACATAATTATCGAACCAATTTTTTCCGATAATTTTTTCTTTCTCTTCTCCCACCAATTCACTCCCAGACTCATTGATTTGAACAACCTCCCCATCAGAATTAATATCTAAAATTACACAATCAGACACATCTAGATATGTTTCCTTCATCTCCCTCTCTTTCCGAAGTGCTTCTCTCGTCCGTCGATTAACAACAGAATCTACTATTTTCTGAGCCAAAGAAGCATATTGCGATTTCAAATCGGCGCTTTTAGTAAAATAATGGGAAGCTCCCAAATTCAAAGCTCTTAAAGCTACCTCTTCTTTTCCTCGTCCGGTAAAAATTATAAAAGGGACATCGCTGTTCTTTTCCTCTCTCAGTATTCGTAAAAATTCTATTCCATCCATATCAGGAATTTTATAATCCGATACGACAGCCTCATACTCGTTTCTTTCGAATAATTCAAGGGCCTCTTCGGTTGAAGTAGTGGTTTCTACGTCTAGACGGTCGTCATGTTCTTCTAAAATTGATTTAGCTTGTTTTAATACGTCTACATCGTCGTCTACAAATAGAGTTCTTATCTTGTCCGGGAAAGAGGAAATGTTTTTCAAATTAATCACTCATTCAATCATTTTATACTTTGTTTTGAGAGTTAAATATTGGCTTATAGTAATTTTGTCTTATTTCATCTTGAGAAAAGTTATTTTATTATTCTTGTTGTTTTTCTTTGAATCGTTTTAGCGCGAGTTCTTCTGGACTGTTTTTCTCTTTAAAGCGTTTAAGGGCTAGTTCTTCGGGTTCTATTTTTGTCGAGCATTCTCCTTGGTTACAGTTTTTGTTATTCATTTAGATTAACACCTCCTCAAGTTAATTAAGGATATTCTTATATTCGAATATTTAAATATTAGCAAGAATAGTTGTACAATTCTCAAAATTGAACCATTAATTGTCTACAATAAGGGAGGATAAGGGTTTTAACTATAAAGAGTATCTAGTTTGTCTTTGCAACCCTCACATATTAGAAATTCTCGTTTTTCTTCCCACATTATGTATCTCTCAGATCCGCACAAGTCACATTTTCTCATAATAATCCTTCTCCACTTGTTTTACTTTTAGTTTAAAAAAGTTGTTAAACATTTACCATTATTGAAAAAATGAGCATAAAAAGTTAACTAAATGTTAAATAACTGAGTTTTGTAAAGAAGATAAATAAACAGGTCTAAAAATAAAAACCCGACAAAACACATGTATCCAAACTAAAAATAGGAAAGTTTTTCAATTCCCGGCAACAAATGAAAACTAGGGTTAAACCATTTATAAAGAAGACGAAGAAAAGCTGAAAAAACACGTTGAAAAACTTTTACAAAACCCGGAACTAATATTTCCCGATCCAGAAAGAGCTGACAAGCCAAACGGCGAGATTCTAAAC
>CAYSUV010000172.1:0-3887 GCA_964434275.1 Hadarchaeota archaeon (SeqCode)
GGAATGCGAAGTTAGTGTTTCCGGATTTTTTGTCTCGGAAACTGTGACCGTTTACTCCTATGTGATTGTCGTATTTTTCTTCTACTACGAATCCTTGATGGTTTGTGCAAAAAGTTCGGACGAAATCATCGAAAGTTTCTGTTCTAATGTGAAATTTTGGATCTCTACTCACTTCTATTGCTGGTTCCATTACGATTGAAGGTACTTCAACCCGAACTCCGACATCGATAGCTCCATGAGAGATACTGAGACCTAGTTTTTGTGCTTGTTTTGAAAACCATATCGCACCTGATCTCCCTGGAGCTGCGAGAATATAATCTGCTTTTATTTTTTCACCGTTCACAATTACTCCGTCTTCGACGATTTTTTCTACTTCCGAATTCAGTTCGAATTCTACTCCTTTACTTTCCAGATTCTTTTTGAAGGAATCGATTATGTCCGGCAGGTTTTCAGAACCAACGTGCCTTTGTTTAATCGGAATGAATTTAACATCTGCAGCAGCTGCTTTTCTAGCTAATTCTTCAGTTCCAGGAGTTTCTTTTCCATAGATTTGATTGGGAGCGCCATGTTTTTGAAATACTGAATCTACATAATCAATCAGTTCGTTAGCCTCATCTTGATCCACGAATCTGGTAAGATCCCCCCCGATGTACGGACTAAGATTTAGAGTTCCGTCAGACATACCACCGGCACCTCCAAGTCCTTGCATCACATCGCAAGGTTCACACTGAACGCATTCGGCTGTGTCGGCGGCTGGACAATCCCTGTCGAGGATTGATTTGCCTTTTTCGATGATTTTGATTGATAAGTCGGAGTTTTCGGCTAGCTCTTCAGCCGCAAATAATCCTGCTGGTCCAGCTCCGAAAATAATAACATCAGGCATGCTTAACCCTCCCAAAATAATACCTTCTGTATAAAAAAATTACCAATCTTAGAGTCAATCTTTCAAGTTCTTAAGCTTCCCCAAAAAAGTACCATCAAGCAGGTGAACTTCCGCGTTTTTTAGATCAACCGCATTGGACTTGAAAAGAGGACCTAAAAGCTCCTCCGGAATCTCACGGTTAAAAGCTCCGCCACCAACCAACTTACTGAAAGCCGGAACAATCATAACTCTCGGTCCTTCCCCATTCAACTCCTTTCTAAGATCCTCAGGTAGTTTTTCTGGTTTGAGGTTTGTCTTAATCCAGGCAGGTTCCTTAGCTCTACCACCTAAATCATCTCTAAACTCGATAGTAGGATGATTATGACCCATAATCAACACCTCGGCTTCAAGTAATTCAGATTGAGGCCATGCATGTCCATGTAATAGCCCGATTTTTCCTTCCCCTATGATGGTTCCTTTCGCTCCGTGCAGGTTAACATCTCTTGGGATTAGTCCTTCGATATCACCGTCATGGTTTCCAGGTACTATATCCACTTTCGCTCTTTTACTTAGGGTTGCGAAAAAGTCCGGCAGGTATTCCCATTCTTCCCAACTAGTTACAGGGATATTGTGTTTCACATCTCCTAAGAAAAATAACCTGTCGGCTTCTTGGTTTTGAATAATCTTAAGCAACCTTTTCTCCACTTTGGGAACACGCGTAGGAATCTCAATCCCCTTTTCCGCTAATTCAGCCGAAATCCCCAGATGAAGGTCTCCTACAACAATAATCCTATCCTCATTTACATCTATCCTAAGCGCTGGAGTATTATGAATAGGGATAATCTCCATGATAACCCTCGAACAATAAAGAAAAACACTAACCCAACTAAATTAACCTAATGTTTTTTGTTACACCCATAACAAAAAATCTTCAATCGAAGACCCTTTCAACTTGATTTGCCTTATCGAAATCGGAATCGTTCGAATAAATTTTACTTATTCCCAGCCTCTTCATTACAGCTAGGTTTAAACAATCGTTGAAATCAATCTCCAGTTCTCCGATGATCTCAGCCCCTTTCAAAAAATCTTCAGGGGTAAGCTGTACAACTTCCAAATTGAATATGGAGAGAATTAGTTTAATTTGCTCCTGTATCGTACTTATTTGCTTGTGTTTTTCCAACCACCAACAGACCTCAGCAAGAGTAATGACCGTTGTCACTGCTTCTTCCTTTTCATCGATCCTCTTCAGAACTTTTTTTGATGTTTCTCCAAATTCCGGATGTCCTTGGATTGTGTAGAGGAAAATGTTCGCATCTACGAAGCTTCTTTTTCTACTCTTTCCGTCGCCCATTTTCTTGCCTCCTTTTTCGGGCTCTGTTCTGGTTCGGTTTTAGTGCTACTGTAGAGTTTCTCTACGGGGTCTTCCTTTACACTCTCGGGTTTGATGACTATCTTTTTCCCCTCAACTTCTATCTTGACATTTTCTCCTTTTTTAACTCCAAATTTATCTCGGATTTTTTTTGGCAGAACTATTCTGCCACCCTCTGAGACTTTTGCTTTACTTCCCACTCATGTCACCCATTTAATGACATATGGCATATGTCTCTTAAAAATATCCTTTTTTGTTACACCCATAACAAAAATGTATGAAATAATAGTAAATTTAGTAGTAAATCATATATTTTATAAAAATAAATGTTATAATAGAGCATATGATGAAAAAAATCATATTAGAAAGGCTTAGGTCTGAACTGCTTGAACGCACTAGCTTAGACATTCTACCTGAACCAGTATGGAAACGAAATGCAGCTCTAAACACCTGGGGAACAAACGCAATAGAAGGCAGTACAATAACACGAGAAGACGCAGAGAAAATACTGCTGGATAAAAAGAGCGTTGGAAATAGGCCCACTCGCGACGTCATAGAAACATTCCAGCACGAGAAAACCTTTAGAGAGCTTCTAGAGCGGCGTAGTGATGGAATAAATCTTGAAACAACTTTAGAGTTTCACGAAGAAGTATTCCACAATATTATAGATGATGCAGGACAATGGCGTCGGATAAACGTAAGGGTTAGAGGAGCCGAGTTCACCCCTCCGCGAATGGAAAAAGTCGTTCGAGAGATGGAAAAATGGGAGGAAGAATATCGAAAACGGAACCTTGAAGGGGAGGACGTGTTCAGCCTTGGAGCTTGGATGCATTTCGAGTTCGAAAGAATACACCCCTTTTCCGATGGAAACGGTAGAGTAGGAAGGCTTCTACTAAATCTTCACTTCTTGAAGAAAAACTGGCCGCCAGTCCACATACTTCCAGATCATCGGGAGGACTACCTTGACTCCCTCAACGAGGCTGCCAAGAGTGATTTTAACCCTTTGGAGGACTTTCTCCGGGCTAGAATGGGTTCCAGCTTAATTGACCTGTTGGATCAAGTTGGGACGGAGGAAGATGAATTAATTTCCTTAAAAGAAGCTTCGGGGCTAACCCCTTACGGTAATCGCTACCTCGCATTACGTTGTAAACAGGGCGAATTACCATCGTTAAAGGAAGGAGGGGAATGGCGAACCAGTAGGAGAGCACTGCGAATATATAGAGATGAGATCGGTAGAAAGAATTGAAACAATCTAACTCAAACATGTTAGTTTTTTGTTACACCCATAACAAAAAATCAACCGAATTCAAAACTCTCACCAGGATCAAGAACAACCACATCAACACCAAGATCCCTAGCCCCAACCTCCTCCACAAAACCATCAGCTGACTGCTTCAAGACCGGAAAAGTCATAAAATGCATTGGAATCACAACTTCACAACCAATTAACTCAACGGCCTCGGCAGCCGATTCTGGTCCCATAGTGTAAAAGTCTCCTATCGGCAGGCAAGCTATTTTTGGTTGGTGTATCTTTCCTATGAGTTCCATGTCTCCAAAAATCCCGGTGTCGACCGCATGGTCAAGTTTTTCTTCACCAAGATCTAGTACAATCCCTACCGGAGCGCCCCGTTCAGCAGTGTGAAAGTCTTTGCCCAT
>CAYSUV010000173.1:0-3840 GCA_964434275.1 Hadarchaeota archaeon (SeqCode)
CCATATTTCCAGCCTCTTTGGCAGCATTAGTTCCAGCCTGCATCGCCAAACCGACATCTGCCTTTGCCAGTGCTGGAGCGTCGTTGGTGCCATCCCCCGTCATCCCGACCAATTTTCCTTGTGCTCTGATTTTTTCTACGAGTTCGATTTTTTCCTCAGGTTTGAATTCGGCATAATATTCATCGATCCCGGCCTTTTCGGCGACGGCTTTCGCGGTCCTCTCGTTATCCCCGGTGGCCATAATGGTTTGCACTCCCATGTTTTGGAGTTCTTTGATTCGTTCTTTTATCCCTGGTTTTAACTCATCGTGGAGTTCTATCAAACCGACGATTTCATCATCGACTGATACTGCTAGTGGGGTGCCTCCTTTGTCGGCGATCTCGTTTGATTTTTCTTCTAAATCGGAAGGGGTATTTTTTGTGTTTTCTTTGACTGCATCGACTGCCCCTTTTCTTATTTCGGTTCCGTCAGATAGATCTATTCCGCTCATTTTTGTTTTTGCGGAGAATTCTATGAAATTATCTTCGGACAATTCTTCCTCGCTTGTCTCGGCTCCCTCTGCATCTGCTAGTGAAGTGATGGATCTTCCTTCTGGGGTTTCGTCGAAGTAAGAGGCTTTTAGACTGGCGTTTACAATATCTTTTTTATCATGATTTGATGAAGGCACGAAGCTTTCTGCAGTGCGTTCGCCTGTTGTGATTGTTCCTGTCTTATCCAAAATCAGAGCGTCAAGATCACCCGCAGACTCTACAGCTTTTCCAGTTTTAGCAATTACATTATCTCTAGTCACATTCGTCATCCCTGCTATCCGAATTGTAGCTAGTAAAGCTCCGATAGTGGTAGGCATAAGGCCTACGAGTAGGGCTATAAGGTTCGCGACATCTACATTCATGTCGATGTAGTACCCGAAGAATTTCATTGTGGTGACTGCGACGAGGTATATAAAAGTGAAACTGGCGAGGAGTAATGTCATTGAGATTTCGTTTGGTGTTTTTTGTCTTGATGCTGATTCTACGAGTCCGATCATTTTGTCTAGGAATGATTCTCCTGGTTCGGCTGTTACTTCGATTTTTAATCGGTCGCTGAGTACTTCTGTTCCTTCTGTGACGGAGCTTCTGTCTCCTCCGCTTTCTCGTATTACGGGTTCGGATTCGCCGGTTACCGGTGATTCGTCGATTGAAGCGCTTCCTTCTGTGACTGTTCCGTCTCTAGGTATTACATCTCCTTCTTCTACGTAGATGATATCTCCTTTTCCCAGTTGTTCGCCTGCAACGGTCTCGTAATCTTCCTCAGAAATTTCTTCTAAAGGTGTGTCTTTTGAAAGTTTTTTCCCCTTAGTTTCTGTTTTTAACTCTCGTAAACTATCGGCATGCGCCTCCCCTTCTATCTCCGCTAAAGACTCAGCATAATTTGCGAAAAGAACAGTAAATAACAACAAACCGCTTATCGACCCATAATACCATTGCGCCTGCCCCCCTCCGAAAAATTTAGGATAAAAAGTCAATATTAGAGTCAGAATCGTTCCAATCTCAACCACAAACAAAACCGGGTTTTTAACCAAATAGGAAGGGTCCAGTTTAATAAAAGAATCTTTTAAAGCTCCAAACTGTTTATCCCAATCAACCATCTACAACCCCCCACTCAATAACTCAGCAATAGGGCCAAGCGATAAGGAAGGTAAGAAAATCAAACCGCCGATAATTATCATAACCCCAACAAACAATACAAGAAAAGCCAAGCTTTGAACCTTTAAAGTACCTTCAGAAACAGGTCTGATTTTTTTATCCGCCAAAGATCCTGCAATCGCTATTTGTCCGATAACTGGAAGATACCGGCCCAGAAGTATTTGAACTCCATTAATGATGTTAAAAAAGGTGTTATTGTCAGCAAGTCCTTCTAACCCGCTTCCGTTGTTTGCAGATGCTGAGAACATTTCGTATAGAATCTCTGCAAAACCTCTATATCCTGGGTTAGCGATCGCTTGTTTTCCAAAATTTGTGAACACAGCTATCGAAGTAGGGATTAAAACAAGCGTGGGTAAGAGGAGAATGATGAGAGCGGCTATCCTAACTTCCATCCACTCAATCCTTTTACCCAAATACTGTGGCGCACGACCAATCATCAAACCGGCGATAAAAACTGCCAGGAAGAGATAAGTCATTAAGTTTAGAAGACCAACCCCTAGCCCGTTAAACAAACAGTTCATACTCATCCCTAAAAATAATGGAACTGTACCTTGAGCAGTATAACTGTCGTGCATACTGTTCACCGCCCCGTTCGTGGTTGAAGTCGTCGAAACTGCCCATAACGAGCTTAGCACCGGGCCGAATCGAACTTCTTTTCCCTCCATGTTCCCGAGAGGTTGAACTACTTTCATATTTTCCGTAGAAGCACTTACCGCCGGGTTAGGTTGGATTTCCCCAGTAATACCGACAAATAATAAACCTAGGAACAGGATAGAAAATGCTCCGATGAGAACAGCCGCATGAATTCTTTTCCCGACCCAAACGCCAAAAGCATAAATAACGGAAATCGGCGCTGCGAGTAATATAAGATTCAGAACCAGATTGGATAAAACCGTCGGATTTTCAAAAGGATGAGCAGAGTTCGCAGCGAAGTACCCGCCTCCATTAGTTCCTAAGATTTTTATCGACTCTACACCAGCTACCGGACCCACTCTTATAGTTTGTTCTCCACCTTCAATCGTTTGAACTGTGGTTTGACCGCCTAAGGTTTGTGGAACTCCTTGGGATACTAGAAATATTCCAAGTATTATCGCTATCGGGATAAGAAATCGTATTGATCCCCGGACTACGTTTTTGTAAAAATTCCCAAGATTATCGTTCTCCTCATTCAAAATACCCTTTGTGAACCCAACAGCGAGACTTAGGCCTGTGCCGGCGGACATGAACATCGCTAATCCCACGCCGAACAATTGGCTGAAGTAGGACAGACTTTCTCCCGCATAGTGTTGCTGGTTTGTGTTTGCAACGAAGGTTGAAGCTGTGTGGAAGGCTTGGTGCCAACTCATCCCGTTGAGATTGAGCGGGTTTAATGGCAATATTCCTTGAAATTTGAATAATAGAATTAGTAATCCGAACAATGCTCCGTTGAATAAGAATAATGAGAGGAGGTATCGGCGCCAGTTCATCTCCTCATCTTTAATTCCAATCAACTTGTAGATAAAATTCTCTATCGGAGAAAAGACCCTATCTAACGATTCAATCCATTGAAGCCAGCTGGGGAGGGAACCTTTACTGCTAACCTGATCTTTAAATGTCCAAGCTAAGTATTCTCCGAGAAAGTGAACTAGAATACCAAGGAATCCGAAAAAAATCAAAAGTTGTATTATAATGCTAAGCATTCAATCCCCTATTCAGAACTTTTTAGGATTGAACAGAACGTAGGTTAGATAAATCATCAAAGCTATGACGACACCAATGTAAACTATTTCACCAATCTCCATCGTCATGAATATACCTCAAATTTGCTAAAAAAATTACCTCTAAAACCGTACCAGTGTGCATAAATACTTTAATTGAACCACATCAATAAGAATTGTTATGAAAAAAGTTCTAGTCGCCGTGGACGGGTCGCCTTATAGCGAAAAGGTTTTCGATTACGCCTTGGAACGGGCTAGAGATTTAGATTATGAGCTAACACTTTTTCGAGTAGTTCAAACCATTGAGTACGGCGGGGAAGTGATGGAAAACGGGTTAAAAGACGAGATTAAAACCGCTGAAGAATTCGTTGAAGATTTAACTGAAAAAGCTAATCAACAAGGAGCAAATGCGGATTGTGAAGTCGTGACTGGAGTGAACGTTAGCAATACTAAAGTAC
>CAYSUV010000174.1:0-3812 GCA_964434275.1 Hadarchaeota archaeon (SeqCode)
AACTATTGTTATGAGTCGCTCGAATCGTTACCTCAGTCGAATAAGTTCCGCCACCACGGTCTTTATCTCTGTCGACAAGGTTCTCACTGAGCGAAACCTTAGTTATCGTAATTTTATTCTGCTCTTCAACGTCATAAGTTGTTTTACTTATTCCCGCTATCCCTTGAACTTTTAAATAAGTCCCCGCAGGAGGGCTTAATTCATACCGACCTACATCTGCTAACTCCATTACACCATCTTCATCCAAATCTTCGACAACTGCCGCATCTGAAAAATCACCACTCCTGACCGAAACATCCGGTTCCCACATGTCCTTGTATTCAAGAACTGCATCAGAACCAGTCCACATGTATTGTCGGAACTGTCCTCTATCCTTCGACCCGTCGTTTTGAAAACCGGCAGTGTTTATCTCACAAACATCATCACTGTCGGAGTCGTTGATTATCGTGGTCAACGCTGATCCTCTATCACTATCAGGAAGTGTCCAATTTTCCCATCCTTCAAACGCAACACTACCTGCATCTATGTTATATACTCGAAAAAGAGGAACATCAGCTGAACCGTCGTACCAATTCCCACTCAGAACCGTTTCAATTGTTCCATCGTTGTCAACATCTCCAATATCTAAGCCGAAGAATTCCGTCACCGTCCCACCTTTTTGCCAGTTCTCTACATGGTCTCTTGTAAGAGTACTTCCGTCAAAGGAATAAGTTGAAAAAGTTCCTTGAAGAACGTTCGAACTATCATAAGAAACACCACCCACAATTATTTGATTATCAGAACCTGAATAAACATGACCGGTTTTAACGGAGTACCATGCAGACCTTCCAGAAGCATCTAATCCTCCCCACTCATTTCTGTCATCAAGCGAAAGTGTTCCGCTGCTGTATTCAAAAATAGAAACTTGAGCAGTGTTTTCATCATCCGTCGCACCTACAGTTATCACATTTGTATTTCCATCACCATCCAAATCGGAAGAATTAACCCCATAAATTGTAGTTTCTCCAGTGTTCCACATTTTACTGTCAAGAAGTGAAAAATCGCCATCATAATCCCAAACTCTCAACTGTGCCCTGTTAGTTTCATCATCTAATAATGCTGCTCCTCCTGTGATTATTTCAATATCTCCATCCTTGTTCACATCGTCACACTTCACAGAATATATGAAAGTCCAGTTATCGGTGTACCAATTATGACTATCTATCAGACTCAAACTAGAACTGTCAAAATCATAAATTCTTATAAACCCTCTATCTGTTTCAGTCCCGGCTTTCGTCTGACCCACCACTATCAATTCGTTATCACCATCTTCGTTCACATCTCCCGTATCGACTGCTTTCGAATAAGTCAACTGTCCTGCTTCGTTAGTATTGTACCATTGCTCATATCCAACTTCTTTCCAAGTTCTAACCATCTTGTCTTGATAGTTCGAATAAGTCTTTCCTGGAGTGTCGTTATCAAAGTAAATATAGTAATTCTCGGTCTGGTTAGCATTTATATTCTCTAAAAAGTTAAGTTTGGCGTATCTTTTTCCACCTGAAGTCCAGCTATCCCGAACCTTGAAGGGCAGCTTATTTCCATGACGGTCGGTTACTCTCAAATTATCAGAGCCGACGAGTTTATCACTATCAGCAGAGAACATTAATCCGCTTTCTTCATTTGTCCTGTCTTGTCCAAATTTTTCAGTTAATTCGACTGGTTTTCTCCAATCATAATCAGCAAAAGCCCACCCGTAAATATAATTCCTTGAAAGCGTTGGCGAGTATGTCCCGTCTGAAGCTGTTATTGAAACGTTCCAAATTCCGAAATAATTCTTATGCTTTGTAAAAGTATAAGAATATCTGTACTTCTTTGTGTTAGCATCTACGTCAGTTATGAAATTCATAGGTTGAGAGTTTACAACTTTTGAACCATCAGCATTTTCAACTGTTATGTTAACAGAATCTATATCTCCACCACCGTCAGGGTCTGTAATGTCAGCTTCGAACAACATCTTATTATCTGCAATATCGTATTCAATGACAGTGTCTAACGCTTCGTTTTTCAAAGTTAAATCAATCTCTGGCTCGTTAGCAATTCCAGTAAATGTAGAATTGTCGACAGTTGAATTAGTGTCACCGTCAACCGCATAAACTTCATAAATCCATTCCCCTTCTGAGCTTGTCTCTTCCGGGAGTGTGTAATCGTATTCATATTTGTTCCCGTTAGAAATATCACCTATGTCAGTCATACTAACGTTGTCAACTTTTTTACTACTATCAGCGTTCCAAACAGTTATTTTTACATCACTTAGATTTGCTCTTCCTTGCGGGTCTTGAACTTCAGTGTAAAATGTGACCGTCTCCCCCGCTTGGAAAGTGTTCGTTTCGACATCGTTCGAATCAAAAGTTTTGAGAGTGTCTATAATAGGGGTGTTAGAAGAAATAGTGATATTTTTTGTATCGTTATCTTCCGTCCCTTGCGTTCCGACACCTTCTGCCAATATTTCCCAAGTCCCTGTCTTGTCGACATCGTTCGTAGTCGTCAAATTGAACTCATACCTGTAACCGTTATCGATGTTTTTCTTTATCGAACCTCTAGGGTCGCCGATGGTGAAATTATCAAAATAAGTCCACCCCACATCAGCTCCCAACCCAAGTCTTCCTTTATCAAACGGCAGATTTGTATATCGAACTTTTTTATCTTTGTTTATATACAAGGTTGCAGTATCGCCGCTGGCTGTGACTCTCATATTGTACCAAGTGTCGACATTCGGGTAGAAACTAGCTTCTTCTCTGTATGTCGTGCCCCCTGAAACTACTTCAATCCCGGCAATACTATAATAATCAGACCAGTAAGCAGCCGCATAATTATTTTGGTCTTGATACCTAAAAATTAGAGATTGGCGGTCTTCTGTCTCGTACTCGATTCTTGATTCTGTTGTTAGTGTGATGTTTTCTCTATTTTCAACAACAGATTCTTTTACTAAAATAATATCTCCGTAACTGCTTGAACTTTCACAAGCAAGTTCAGAGTCTGAACTACCTACATAATCACCTGTTGCCCAAGTCCCTGAGATAACACTCCAATCGGTCTTGTCTGAAAACTGTTCTTGAAACTGGAGAGCCTGTAGATCCGACAATTCTTCTACTCCACTTGGATTCGCTAATGTGAGATAACTTTTATCGATATAGTCGCTCCCCATACTGTGAGTTGCATCAAATTGCACGGTATAATTTTCATTTAGACCGAAAGTGTCAGTTTCTGAACCGGTCGAGTCGAAAGTTTTCAGATTGTCTGTGAGTATCCCTCTTTCAGTATCAAAACTTTGAACGGCACTTGTCGATACTGCTCCTTGATTGTCAGAAGCTTTCACTTTCCAATTATAAGTAGTGTTTTCTGAAAGCTCTGACCAGTTCGTGCTATAAGAATGAGGTGTAGAATAGGTCGCTGTTATGTTCTCAATAATACTTCCATCAGAATCGTCTATGAAAGCTACCCAATCAATGTCATCACCATTAGTGTCATAAACATCTGCGGAAAGTTCGGCACTGTCAATATTGATATTTGATGATTCAAAATTTTCAGCAACCGGAGCAGAATTCGTAACTGCCGCCGCTGTTGTCAGCGTGTAATTTTCAACGCTCGGGCTGTGGGTGGTGTCCGAATCCGTGACGCTCGGCTGATACTCGACCTGATACCTGTAACCAGTCGGCAGACCGAAATCCGAATCTCCCAAAGTGTTCGTCCCATCGCTCAAACTGACTCCGTTTCCCTCCGTATGACTCCAAGTGTCGATTGTGCCGTCATCGTCCTCGTCAACGCCAATTCGG
>CAYSUV010000175.1:0-3800 GCA_964434275.1 Hadarchaeota archaeon (SeqCode)
ATGTAGAACCTCTCCTCTCCCTTTCATTAGCTTCAACACCTACAGTATCTACAAAAACAATCGGGTTCTTAGGAGAAATCGCATAATCAATCCAGTCTTCTTTTCCTGATTGGAAATCAGCCAAATCTTCTAAAGTATGCTCAGCAACAGATCCATCAGCTTTTAAAACTCCATCGTAAAACTCGTGGTTTGAAAAATTCATAATATCTTTATGCATCCTATACTGGATTTTTAGAACACTCCTGATTTCTCCCCCATAACTTTCAATGAGAGAGGAGAAAAGAGTCCGATTCAAATCCTTCGCTTTCTCACTCAGTATAGTCGGCGGAAGCTGTTTGTGATCTCCCGCCATTATAACCTTATTCGCTAAAGTTATTGGAATCCAACAACTTGGTTCCGTTGATTGAGTCGCTTCATCTATTATCAAAGTGTCAAAATTCTTATCCGACAATAATTCTGACCCGCAACCGGAGTTTGTCGCACATACCACATCCGCCCAGTTGATAATTTCTTCTATAGCCTCACTCTCGAGCTTTTCTATTTTCGAAAATATGTTATTGATCTTATCTTGAATTTCTAACCATGAAGCCATCTCCTTCATTTTGGAGGGAGGAACTCCTCTGGAACCTTTTTCTTTTTTGGCAAGAGATTTAATCTTTTCATCACTCATCCCCCTTCTCCATCTTCCCCCAGGATGAGTGAATTCATCTTGTTTATCCATTAAGTCGCTCGCCTTTTCTCTGAGCTCTTGACTTTTCTGATATTTTTCATTCTGTTGAACTATTTCATCTAGAGTATGATTTCTTAGTGTAGGAGTTACTCTCGCCGGATGCCCAATCCTAACAACCCTCTCCCCTGCATTCGCTAACCATTCTACCAGATTGTCCACCGCAGTATTAGAGTCAGCAGTGCATAGAACATCTTCACCTTTATCCACTAGCTGCCTAGCGACCTCTACACACGTAACCGTTTTACCAGTACCTGGAGGGCCGTGAATAAGGAAATAATCCTTGGCCGATAACGCTCTTTTGACCGCATCCTTTTGTGAAGAGTTTAACTCTTTATCGAAAAGTGTTATATCTTCAACTTTCTCGCCAAATTCGATTTTTTGTTTATTTAGAGCTTTTTCCGCGAGTTTTTCTAATCTGTTATCTTGTGATTCTTCTACCTTGGAGAGGGCTTCTAATTGTCTTTGGTAAGTGATATCATTGACGTATAGATCGCATCTAATTCCTTTTTTGTATAGGAAGCTGGGAGGTTTGTTGTCGAAAGCTACCGTTACGGAGTAGTTAGTTTTCTTAGCTACAGTTCCTGTTGGATTATCTTCTCGTAGAGGATCGTTTTTTGAAAGCATCACTAAATCACCGATGCTTATCTCTGTATCGGGAAGTGTCTCTCCTTGTCTTCGTCTGACGAATTTAATCAAAAACTTGTCGCCCAATCCTGATCCTTCATCATTGCCTTTTAGATGGAGAATAGCTCTTCCTTCACTCTCCCTTTCCGAACCGGACATGTTCTTCATCTCTTGTTCGTGTCTCTTCATCTCTTCTTCTCTCTCTATTTCAACCAGCCTAGCAAGGTCAAAAAAATGAGTTTTTTTACTCTCCGAATCCATTCGAGCAAGAGAAACAGAAGCTCCTGACACATTTTCCAAACCCTCGATTATTTTATCTGCTATCTTCTCATCGACAGAAACAGAAGCTATAGAACCTTTAATATCTATATTTCCAACCTTCCCTCCATCTACACCCACTTCGTTCGCTATAGCACCTAACACATCCCCCGGGCCTGAATTTTCGGGTAGCCCTTTTAGGTATAGCTTTGTCGGCATTGTATTCCTCTTCTTAAGATGTTTCTTTAAAAATGAAACTCTGTTTTTCTTTTTTTATCTTTTGAAAAGCATCCATACTTTTCGTAAAAACTATTCGAAATTTGGCTTAAAATTCAAAGTTCAAAAATCTTCCCTTCCCGTTCCTCTGTGTCAAAGACCGCAACTGTTTGCCTCTCTGCCAGATATCCTGATGCAGGTCCTGGATTTATCACTAAAGGTTTTTCTCGGATTTCTGGCTCGTGAGTATGTCCCCTAACTACTAGATCGAATTTCTGATTTTTTGATAAAGAATCGACTATTTCTTCATCGGTCCCGTGAAGCAGAGCTATTTTTAGTCCGCCTATTTCCAGAGATTTGAATTCTTCTCCTCGTTCCGCTCCTATTTGTTCCAGCTTAGAATTGGTGTGAATTTTATCACCATCATTATTTCCCCATACATAGTGAAATTCAGCTTCCAAATCAGAAAACTTGGCAGCGGTGAACGGTGAAATCAAATCACCTGCATGGAGAACATGCTCCGCTTCTTTACCATTAAAAAAACCTATAGCTTTCTCAGTAGCGTTAAGATTATCATGAGTATCTGCCATTATCCCAATTTTCATCAAATCACCTCCTTTTAACTCCATTAATCTTTTTTGTGAAACTCTATATGTTTAGAAATCATATTTTTCGCAAAATATTTGACGACAAAAGAAGAATCCTTTGCCTCAGAACTATAAAAAATATTCTCCTCCAAAATCTCATCAACAGAACTCCCCTCCTCATAAAGGTCAGAAATCAATTCATCCCTCTCCCAAACCATATTCAAATAATCCTCCATCACAGAAGACACATCCCCCTCAACAGGTTCAGCATGCCCGGATAAAACCAACCTAGGGTCTAAATCAATAATTTTCTCAACAGAACTCACAAAATCATTCAAATCACTCGAAGGCCAAGCATACCATGGACCAAATTCTTCAGGCCCATAATCTCCTGCTATGAGAATGTCTCTATTTTTTTCGTAATAGCAATAATGACCAGGTGAATGACCTGGCGTATGTATTATTTCCCATTGGGTAGTTCCGAAGTCCAGATTTTCTTCTTTAGACAGGGGCACTATTTTGTCTGGCCATAACCTATCTGCAGGGAAGACTCCCTTCAATTTCTTCTTCAGGTCCGAACTTGAAACCCCAGCTGTTTCGAAATAACCGTTGGGGTTCTTCAGTCCAGCGGATTCGGTTTTACTAATCTTAATCTTGTGAAAAAGGTCGTTGTTTCGATTGTGATCCGTGTGAAAGTGGGTGTTTATGACCTGATCGACTTGTTTACTAATTTTTTTCAGAACTTTTCTTTTAGCGCCTGTGTCAATAAGTGTATTTTTTTCGTCTTGTATTAGTATCGAGTTGGAATTTGGATAAGCTGGTGAGTTAATGACAAAGATATTCTCTTCTACTTGAATCAGATTCTTCATTTTTTCTAATTGGCTTACCATTGATTTTTCCCCTTGACTTGTTCTATTTTTCGAAAGTTAACTCCCGATTGAATCTTTTTGTACAACGTTATGTTTGATTTTGAAGACTTTCTAGCTATATTTTTTCTTTTCACTCTGACATATTTTTTCTTTCTTTCAACTATTTTTGTTCTAAAAAGGTTTTGCTCAGTCTAATCCTTCCCTTTAGAAAATATGAGCTCTCAAAGGTAGAGAATGAAAAATTGAGTAAAACAAGATTGTCGAGATTCTCAAAAGTTTCATTTCAATATCGAGATAAACTTTTGACGCAATTAAACTATCCCTGAGACACAATTGAGATTCTTGGAAAAGAAATGGTAGAATATACAGTAAACGCGGAACCCATCTATATAATTATGCATAATGAAAGTTGCAAACAAGACTATCAGAATTTGAAAAAGCCCAATTTTTTCTTAAATACCGATAAAATGGTCTTTAGAACCTCAATAGGCCGAGCGGGGTTAAATTATTGGAGTT
>CAYSUV010000176.1:0-3798 GCA_964434275.1 Hadarchaeota archaeon (SeqCode)
ATTGAGAATTTAGGCACTACATCTTCCGGAATACCGGAACACCACGCCCTTGGTTCTTCTTTATATTTCTTCAAGTTCTGTTCGATTTAGGTGATTTGAAAATGCCTGAACGAACTCACGGGTTTGAAGATTTTGATGAACTCTTCGAGGCGGTCGAGAAACTTCCCGAGGCGAGCAGGCACCTGGTGTACGGCTATAATCCAGAGATTGACGAGTGGAAGGAAATGCCTTGGAGAGACTCTGTCTGGCTAGAGGACGGCAGGATGGTTGGTGACATATCCACAAACCACAAGCACTATAACGTTATCCAGTACGGCGAAGTACTAGAAGCAGCGGGAACCTCTCTGCAATCTTTCCCCGACATAGTAATAGTTGGAGGACATGTCACGGTTTCACCCTCCGGCCACAAGATGACCGGTCAGATCGACCTTTCGGGAGACCTTAAAATCGAACCAACGCAAGGAGACATAATGAAACCACAAATAAGACTCTCAACTGCACACACCAGGCATCAGAGAGTCAGATACGACCTAGGCGCGATTAGACCAGTCTGTGCAAACGGAATGGTAGGCTTCGTAAAAGACATAGCTATCGGCCAGAGTCATCAAAAACCGCTAGACTTCAAACTACCAAAAAAATTCCTAGAGAAGCTGGAATACGGCGTTGAAGAAGCAGAAAAAAACCTTTCGGAGGCCCTAGATAGGTACTTCTACAACCTGGAAGAGAGCCTTCTGGTTTTGGGCAGTCTAGGAATCCACGAGTACATTCCTGAGGACAGCTTTGATGCGTTGAGTGAAGGTCTCGAGGAGGAGATGGATGGCGAGATCCCGAGCCTTTACGACACTTACAACGCCGCGACGAGGACACTTACACATGAGACCGAGGGTATTCCAGAGTATAGAGTGGAGACTGGACTAGACGATGCGGGATGCTTGATAGAGTACAAAGGGCGAGGAGTTCCCGATACAGAGTACCTAGGCAAGAGAGCGGTGGGAAAGAGGCACAGGGAGATAGAGCAAGGTGACGATGAACTTTTCGAAGGCGAAAAAGAAGTCATCTTGGAGCTGAAAGAAGACTACAATATACAGTTCGGCTGATTTTCCTCCAGATGATTTGAAGATATTTAAAATTTAGTTTGTGTTAATAATTAGAATTAATTTGGAGATAATCTCTGTGATGTGGAATTACTGGAGAGGATGTAGATGAAGAGAAATTCTATTTAGCCGTTTTTACTTCTGAATATAATGACAAAATGGATGATTATGAGGTAGATTTGAAGCATGTTGGAAGATACTCAGATAGAAATTTACCTTATTTTGCTCTTGCTATAGATCTTCCATTTGCTCAAATTTTTGATAGAAGTGAATACTGGGACCTTAAAAATGAAAAGAGAAAATGGCTCTATCAGGATTTCAAACATAGAGACGTTGATAATATCGCTGAAATGGAAGATATTGCTAGAAAACTAAAATCTTTGCCCGAACCAGAAAAGAAAACACACAAAAGATTTACTAACACATTGCGAGCTTTGAGTGATAAAAGAGAGGAAATAGAGTTTCTGCTTACTAGAGAAGAAAAACCAGATGAAGGAATTATAGAAAAAGCACTAAGAAGTGATATAGTCAAAGAAATGAAAAAGGAATTGGAAGATTTACGGAGAAAAGAGGATGAAAATCTATCAAGAGATGTCCGACATCGGAGCTTTTAGCTTGCTTTAGTCGTTTCACATCTCTTTTCTTTTCTTCTTCGATTTTTCTCTATGCTTCTTTAATCTATTCTCTAAGAAGGAAAATTCCAAAGACCTAAATTCACTGGCCATTTTATCGTAACGATCGACAACCTTCTTTTTTACTTCACAGGTTCTACACTTTTCTTTACAAAAGGCTCTGAGTGGACAGTGAACAGCCTCAGAATTAGTATCTAAAAGCTGTTCTGTTAAGTCGGATTTTATAAAAAAGTCTAACCACCTCTTCTTAATATTGTCAGGCATGAATGGACTGAGCGATAGGGTTTTTTGGTTGGATTTTTTTGACTGTAGGAGTACGCCTCCGACAAAAGTTTGAAGGGTAAAGAGGGCAAAGCGAAAAAGGTCTGATTCAGCCTTAGCTTTCTCTATTTCTCCTTGTTCTTTATTTACCTTATCTAATATTTGTGGTAACCTATTTCCGCTGGTGTCTCCGGACGGAGAGTCAAGAATAGAAAATTCCATTTCGAATCTCGTATCGAAGCCAATTTCAATCCCTTCTTCTTTAAATATTTCTTTTCTAATCTCATTCAGAGCTTCCAAGCGATCTTTAAGGTGTTTCCCACTAGTTTTTTCTTGTCCTCTCTTGCTGTAGGAATTTTCAATTTTTTCAACAACAGAGGATTTCTTTAGGGATTCTTTAGCATCTATTTTTTTCAGAACTCTAATAATTTTATCAAATCTTTTTTTAAAATCTATATTCACGCGAAATGCAGATGAAGGTATATTACCAAATTTTTGAGAGCAAGGGAAGGGACTAAGTATGTATGGTATATCGAAGGTCATCATCAAAATGAACTGGGGAAGATGTTGGGAAAATTCTCTTCTTACCCAATCAAGGTCATCATATATTTTCTCATTTCCTTTTCCTGTTTCATTTAGCAACCTCTTTTTCACCTCTTCATAATCCTTTTTCTTAGAGGGTTGAGGTTCCTTTATTCCCAATATATCCTCCAATTCGTTTTTATATGATTTATCAAAATTTAATCCTGATTTATTTTGAAGAATAAACCTTGCAGACGTCTCCGCTAATTCAATAGAACTATTGTAGAGGCGTTCTCCGGCTATTTCATCTAAAAGCACAGCTTCCTTTATTTCATAAATATCGTCGAACTCTGCTATTGATATGTGCTTGTCTTTCTCTAATAGGTGTAAATTTCTACCAAAGCCCGTCCCCTGAAGGAGTGAATGTTGGGCCTCCTCCTGGAAAACAATATCGGGAAGCCAAGGTAACCTGCTGCTTATCTCAGATGGAAGAAGTTTTAATTCCACACAGTTTAGTTCAGGAATTAGAGCTCCCCATTCTTTCTTTCCAAAGGAGAAAAATCTTCTTTTGGAGGATAAGTTGCTAACCTTCAATCAGATCTCTTCCTTTCTCTTCTCATTTTTTCCACTATATCAACCATTTCTCCAAGAGTCAGGTCTAATCCGGAAGAAAAAGCTCTCACCTTTTCCTCTTCAGGAAGATTGGATTCTAGCACAGACGTTCTTATTTTTTCTTTTGAGCTTTTTTCACTCAGCCCCAGTTCTTCTGCTATCTTTTCACCAAGTTCCGTTAGAGTATAAATAGAGACTTTTCTACTCCCCTTCTCTTTGCTAATTATATTCTCACTCGTTAATTTTTCTAGACTCTTATACAGATTCGGCTTAGTTGTATCAATTTTTCCCTTAATTTCGTTATAAATCTCACTAGGCCGCATTACTCTGTTAATTAGCAATTGTTTTACTATTTCTTCACGGACCTTAGAGGCTTTTACGATAAGTCTTCCCTCTCGGATTTCAGAATCCAATCTTAATCATCTCCTGTATTACTTTAAGAGAAAATGTTTAAAAAATGTATCTATTTTAACTGTAATAATAATGAATAAGACTATAATTTTAGTAAACTATAAAAAGGGTGAAAAAGACTATAATTTGAATGAATAGGAGGCAAAATATGGGAGAAAATAAAAAAAGAGTAAATGTGACCGCTGCGGGTTCAGGCTCAACCAAGGAGGTGGTGCTTGAGCCCGGGACAAGCCCCGAGGAAGTGTTGACAGTTATCGCTAAAGACC
>CAYSUV010000177.1:0-3789 GCA_964434275.1 Hadarchaeota archaeon (SeqCode)
AGAAGAAGGAGAAGACGTCGTGCACTTAGAAGTCGGACAACCTGACTTCGACACACCTCAAAACATTAAAGAGGCCGCTGTAAATGCTCTTGAAAGAGGAGAAACCGGTTACACGTCAAGTTCGGGAATTCCAGAGCTTCGAGAATCAATCTCAAAATATCTTGGAGAAAAAAACATTGACAGAAATCCAGAAGAAGAGGTAATAGTCACTCCTGGTGCAAAACACTCACTTTTCACTGCTATGACGGTGGCTCTTGATCCGGAAGATGAAATAATCATCCCATCTCCATGTTGGACCTACGAAGGGATGGTTCGAATAATAAACGCCACCCCCGTATTCGTAAAAGCTGAAGAAGAAAAAAAATTCAAACTGAACCCTGAAGACGTGAAAGAAAAAATATCATCAAAAACCAAAATGTTACTATTGAACTATCCCAATAATCCGACAGGAGCTTTACTTAACGAAGAAACTCTGAAAAGCCTCGCAGACCTTTCTGTTGATCATGATTTTTGGCTATTAGCCGATGAGGTTTATGAACGTTTAATTTACCAAGAAAAAACCCCACCCAGCATAGCTTCCTTTGAAGAATGCGAAGACAGAACAATCTACATAAACGGATTCTCAAAAACATACGCCATGACAGGTTGGAGACTAGGATACACAACAGCACCAGAAAAAATCATAACAGAAATGGTAAAAATACAACAAAACTCCACAACCTGCCCAACGGCTTTCGTCCAACACGCAGGCATAGAAGCTCTTGAAGGACCACAAGACTGTGTAGATGAAATGCTGAAAAATTACAGAAAAAGAAGAGACGTAATAGTAGAAGGGTTAAACTCAATCGAAGGTATCAACTGCGTAAACCCCTCAGGAGCATTTTATGTATTTCCAAGCATCAAAAAACTAGAAAAGAACTCAATGGAATTCTGCAAATATCTACTTAAAGAAGCTGGCGTCGCCACAACTCCAGGAAGTGCATTCGGCCCTACAGGTGAAGGAAACTTCAGGATTAGTTACGCAAGCTCTATGGAACGAATTAAAGAATCTCTAGACAGGATAGAAAAAGCTATTTCAAACCTCTAAAACTTTTAGATGAGTCCATGTCTAAAGAAAAAGAGAAAATAATCCAAGCGGGTCAAGAAGTATATAGTAGAGGGTTAGTTGCTGGAACTTGGGGAAATATCAGTATAAGATTAAAAAAAGATCCGGAAAAGTTCGCTATAACCCCTTCCGGAATGGATTATAGAAAAATTGAAAAAGAAGATATAGCAGTTCTAAATTTGGAAGGGGAAAAAATTGAAGGTAGAAAAAAACCTTCTACAGAAAACCCTCTCCACCGGTTAATCTACAAGAACAGAGAAAACGTGAACGCTATTCTACATACACATTCTGTTTATGCAAGTGCTGTCGCTTGCACTGGAAAAGAAATCCCTCCACTTATCGAAGACATGGTCCAAATCGTTGGAGGTAAAGTCGAAACCGCAAATTATGAATTACCCGGATCCGAAGACCTAGCAAGAGCAGCACTCGAAACTTTACAAGACAAAAACGCTACACTTCTTGCAAATCACGGCGCTGTTGCTGTCGGGCCTGATATTGATACTGCTATAATGGTTGGAGAAATAGTTGAAAAAAGCGCTAAAATTTTTACAATTTCTAAAATGTTGGGTGAACCGAAGGAGCTTAGTAATGAAGATGTAGAAATAATGAAGGAAATATTTTCTTTAAAATTCAAACCCTAGGTTTTAATCCTCATCTTCTATATATTCTGCTTTTAAAATCCGTCTAATTTCTTTAGCTTTTTCCTTACCAATCCCGTGCACTTGTTTTAAATCTCCCTCAGATGCTGTCATGACCTTCTCAACAGATTTGAAATGAGATAACAATCGTTTCGCCAATATCGCTGATACTCCGGGGAGTCCTTCAACTACAAACCTTTGCAATTCGTTAAGAGTTAACGATTTTCTCTCGCCGCGGATAGGAACTTCGGTCTTCCCCTCTTCTTGCTCTCTCTTCACTATCGACTTGATTATATTAGCTGTTCCTTTCTCATCTTCAGTAGAAATGATAGGAATGTGATAATCAACAGCTATACAAGATAAAGCCCCCCTAATCGCGTTAGGGTGAACGCCTCTCTCAGTGTAAAGACCTTCTCCCTCTAAAATCAAAAGAGGGCGTTCAAAAGTTTCGGCTAAATTTTTAGTTTGTTCAAGTAATCTTCCGTCGATTAAAGAGGATAAGAAATCACTGACTGTTTTTCTTTCTACACCTACGCGTTCGCTCAAAATAAAGTCCCCAACATCCAACTGTTGCATCTCAACTTCTAAGTCTAGTCTATAGATTTCTCTAATCACGTTAGAAGATGATTCTCTATGATCAGCGATAATCTTCATTTAATCTTCTCCAAAGTCTTCAAGCGATTTTTGATCATCATTAGCTGAATTCTCCCCACTCATTTCCTTTAAAGTTTCACGCATTCTTTTTTCCTTGTGAAAAGCAGACCAATAAAATGCTTCGTCTCTAGTCCCTTTCATGACTAAAACGATAACCCGACCTGGTCTTTTCCGACCGGTCCGTCCCCTCCTTTGTATGCTCCTAATCTCGCTCGGAACAGCCTCATAAAAAATAGCGAGATCAACACCCGGAATATCTAACCCCTCCTCACCTACCGACGTTGAAATCAAAAGATTATATTTTCCATCCCTAAACTCTTCAAGAATCTCAGCCTGTTTTTGCTGACTCATCCCGTCCTCACCTTTCCGATCCGCTTGTCCGATAAACTTTGCAGGTCTAACCTTCTTACCCCCTTGAAACTCTCTAACAAGTTGTTCTATAGAGTCCCTATAATGAGCAAACAAGATTATCCGCGAATCTGGCTTATCGGAAAGCTGTTCCGAAACTATTTTCTTCACCTCTTCCAGCTTTGGATTTTTCACCTTCCCAACAGAACTTTCAACTAATCTTTTCACTTTTTCCATCCGTGGATCATTCATCAATAATCGTAAAGATTTAGAAGCACCAGACTGTCCCGATTTCCTTTCCAAACGATCCAAATATTTCCCCAACGACTCCAAACCTTGAGACTCTAACAACTCAATACAATGAGACAAACGAAAAGAAGCTGCCTGCTCCATAAGCCCATCAAAATATTTTCTCGGAGGATTCGGCCCTTTTTCTTTTTGACCTTTTCTTATTTTTTTCTGGACCGTCAAAAGATCATTTTTCCCTACGTTTTGAATTGATTCGAGAAAACCCATTTTTTTAAGTTCTTTTAGGTGATCTTTGAGTTGTTTATCGAGAAATTTTTTTATTTTAGCTACGGGTTCAGGCATTTCGAGCATTCTTCGCTCGATTTCAACGGTTTGTACATATTCTTTAACATTTGGATGTTCCTCGGTTCGTGCCTCCACCTGCTCTATATTGAGGTTTTTTCTTACTTTTTCTATTCTCTCAGTTGTCCCACCGGGAGAAGCTGTAAGACCTAAAATCAACGGGTTTTCAACAGTTGCCTGGTATCTCTCGGCGATAAAACCATAGGGATAATCCCCCACTGCCCTGTGAGCCTCATCAAAAATAAGTAAAGAAAAATCTTCCAAAGACACTTTCCCTGAAATCATGTCTCTCTCCACAGTTTGAGGTGTAGCGAAAAATATTTTCCCTTCATCCCATTCCCTCTTCCTTACTTCGGGCCTTGTTTTTCCCGTTAATACTTTGAATTTCTCCTCAGGTAAATCAATAGTTCCGATAAAAGTTTTCTCATGTTGCAAAACCAACGGTCTTGTAGG
>CAYSUV010000178.1:0-3772 GCA_964434275.1 Hadarchaeota archaeon (SeqCode)
TTTTATACCCTCAGCTACTGCCACGCTTGGAGTGGGTTCGGTCGGGTCCCCTACTCCGAAGTCGATAATTTCTCCAGGGAACTCTTTCTCAGCCTTTTTAAGAACCTTATCCACTTCAGCGAATGCGTATGGGTCTAGCGATTTTAGATAATTACTTTGATTAAACTCCAACATACCCCTCTTCTTGACTAGAGTCTTTGAATTCTTCATTTCTATTTAAATTTTTCAATTATACCTTAACCTAAGAAAATACAAGTTATGTTTTTACTTTCTCCAGGAAGTATTCATGAAATCTAGTATCGGAGGTTAATTCGGGGTGAAACGCCAATGCAAGGAGATTATCCTCAACTGCTGCTACAATCATATTTCTATAAGTCGCTAAACTGGTAACATTTTCACCGGTTTCTACAATTGCTGGAGCTCGAATAAAAACACCTTTAAACGGATTATTCCCCAACTCAGGTATGGAAAGATTCGCCTCGAAAGACTCTTTCTGTCTACCGAAAGCGTTTCTAATCACTTTAATATCCATCAATTTTAACAACGGTTGACCCGATTTTTCTATCTCTTCTCCTCCTTGTTTAGCAAGTAAAATCAGACCGGCGCAAGTTCCCATAATTGGAATCCCGTCCTGCCCGAACTTTTTGACTTTGTCGAACATTTCGCCGCGTTGCATCAATTTTCCAATTGTTGTCGATTCTCCACCGGGAATTATCAGACCGTTTATATCTTTTAATTGATTTTTTTCTTCAACCCAAATCGCTTTTCCTTCGATATTCTTTTTTTTCATGGCTTTTTTTACAGCGTTCATATGTTCAGCTACTGCTCCTTGAAACCCTACGATACCTATTCTCATCTTAACCACTGGCGTTAACTGGAGAACTTGTTTTTTTAACTGATATATCTGACGTTTCGATAAAGCGATTATTTTTTCTTCAACTTTTCATGCAACTCTTCGTAACATCGCGGAGTTTTTACGTCGAATTCTTCAGCCATTTCAAAAATCTCTTCTAAAAAATCTTTCAATACAGGCTCTAAAATCTCGTCCACTTTTTCTCTCTCAATCTCAATTCCTTCATCCCTCAAAGCTTTGAAAAAATATTTTTTCAAATATTTAACCACGTCATCAGGACTAGGAGTTGTATACAACTGCGCAAGAGGATGAAGTAAAATACTAACTCTAGCCCTCTTCGGCTCTATTTCGGCAGAAAATTCCCTCACCGAAATCTCGCTCATCCGAGAACTAGTCTTTTGAACCTTCTTCAAAATCCTAACATAATTGTACGGATCCTGACCCTCCTTGCCCTCTCTTCTATAATTCAACAAACTACCACCCCCAAAAAACTCCAAAAAATAAACACCACAAACTAAAACCACTAACAAAAAACCTCAAAACCCGAAATGGGACCCCCATACCCATTAAACTAATCAAACTCTATAGCCCCAATAATATTCTCTAACTAATAGAAAAAGAACCTTACGGTCAAAAACGGGCCGAGCCCGGTCCAACCTCCGGGCGGAAGATTCGCATACTTTTGAAAAGAACTAACAAAAATTCAGGCCCGACCCATTACATTTTTGTCTCCAAGTCTTTTCTATCTTTCCTTCCATCTGGGTTTATCAAAACTATCCGGCTTTCGGCGTTGGGTAAAAAATAAATGTTTTATTTTTGAGAATTCATACGGAGGCGGTCCCAACGGGCTAGAGAAGAATGATTTGTTGGCTGGCGATACGGATGTTCTAGCCTCGCTAACCGCCTTCACAATCTCGAATAAAGATCAAACCTTTACAACCTTCAAAAAGATCTAACTGATCACAACATTTGTCACAGTATCTTTAACACCATCGATGTTTCGAATTTTTGTAACCGTTATCTTCGAGATGTCACTCACATCGTCAGCTCTTGCGATAGCCATAATGTCAAAAGGACCAGTTATCATCTCTGCCTTTTCTATCTCCTGCATCTCTCTAATGGTTTCATAAACATCTTCCATAGCCCCTACATCCGTAGTTGCTAAAATCAAAGCCTCAGCCATCTTTTTCACCATAATGAAATCTACCGTAAATCAAAATAAAATCTTGGGATACAAAAGACGGTGATATTTTTCGAAAGATATACCCATCACTAACCTAAGGAGAGAAAAAAGGATTACTCCAACGATTCTGATTAAAATTACTCACCAGGACTAATACTAGTTTCCAAGGATTCAACATTCGAGAAAATACTTCGCAATAACTTAAACATAAGCTTTAAAACTGCCGCAGCAAGGCCGAAAAGGCTGATTATTGCAGATATGATTTCGGTTAGATTGTTTTTGTCCATACTTTCACCTCCCTGGGTTTCTCCGTGAATTTTTAGTTATTAAACACTTATAAGTAATCTGTTAGATGTTGAAAGTTTTTTGTTAAAACAAATTATTCTTAGTTATTTTGCTACATTTTTCAAAAATTCGTCTCTAATCCCTTGGATAGAGGTTAAATCTTTGACTCCTTGAAGATTTTTAATTTTCTTATAGATTTCCGAATTATCTTTTTCTTTCAATTGTTCTGTAACTGCAAGCAAATCATGAGAACCGACGGTCATTTTTGCTTCGGCTACTTTTTCCATAGATTTCAGATTTTGATAAACATTGTCCACTTTTCCAGGTTCACTTATTATTAATATTAAAGATACAGGCAGTTCTCCCCCCTCTCGTAATTCTTACTTTATCCGGTTATTTTAAGATAAAGGTTCCGGAATTCTAACTACTATAAAACGTTAATATTGTCTGTAGGGGGGTTCAACCCCCAATTTCACACGTTAATAAGGGCAAGAAATCCGGACTTATAAGGTTATTAAATAGAATAAACCCACCTATGGAAAGAGTTATAAGAGGACTTTAGAATAGGGGGGCATGGTGAAAATAATGTTATCGTTCCTAGAAAAATGGGAACCCCACAAAAAATGGCTAGCCTCAGTCGCAATCTTCCTATCAACAGCACTCGTCCCAAACGATTTAGGAACGATAGCAATGTTTTGCGACGTCCCACCACTAGGATTTTACGCAGCAGAAATGATTACAGAAGAAGACTTCACCTTCCTAAGAAATAATCCACTATCCAAAAAATAAGAACCTATTCCTATCCAAACCAGACAATACCCCCAACCACCTCTTTTTCCTCGCAAGTCAGTCCCAAAGCCATAGTTCATCCAAACCAGACAATACCCCCAACCACCTACTTTGATGAACTAAGCAAACCTTCCATAAACAATACATATACAAAAATCGTGACACCGGAACCGTAACAAAACAACAAAACCGTAAAAACACTAATTCATCAACCCAAAAAATGATAAAAAAACCACACTAAACACAACAAGGTAAAATGAACGTAAAAGAAGCAATACTAAGCAGAAGAGCAGTAAGATCATACAAGCAAAAACAAATCCCCAGAAAAAAAATCAAAAAAATAATCAACCTAGCACGAATGGCCCCATCAGCCAGAAACAGACAAGATTGGAAATTCGTAATAGTGGACGATGAAGAGAAAAAAAGAGAATTAAGCGAAAAAGCAACGACTCAACCTTTTGTGAAAGAAGCGTCCGCTATAATTGCCGGGGTAAACACAGAGCCAGAATACGTGATGTCCTGTGGAACGCCGGCAGGTATAATAGATCTCTCAATAGCCCTAGACCACATCTCTCTTAAAGCTGCCGAAGAAGGGCTAGGGACTTGTTGGATAGGTTCATTCGACCAAGAAGCAACAAAAAATATACTGAAAATACCAGAAG
>CAYSUV010000179.1:0-3760 GCA_964434275.1 Hadarchaeota archaeon (SeqCode)
TGCATATTCTCCAGATTAAGTTTTTCTGAGTGTAGTGTTAGTAATCCTAAGAAAGGTATTTCAGTTGAAAGGACGGGATTTTCTATGTCCATTTTTAAACCTTCTAAGGTTAGCGAAGATTGGTTCAGTGCAGCTTGGGACAGAGAAACATTTTCGATTTTGACGTTTAGATTGTCTAGGTATTGAGTAACGGAATCGTAACGTAATTTGATATCTCCAAAACCAAGCCGGTTGTATGATGAAGGTATATCAAGGATAATTGATTGGTTTTCTACGTCAATCCAAGAAATTGAGACAGATTCACCTCTTCCTCCTAAACTCGGGAACTTCATTTTTTGATTATTTATATGTATTTCAGCACTAATCGGACTATTTTCAAGAACAGAAATACTGGTGGAAACATGTTCTACACTAAAAGTTTGATCGGATAGAGTGAAGGAAGATTTCCCTAAAAAAGGCAAATCCATTATAATTGAAGGTTTGACCATGTCCACTTTCAAGTCTTTCAAGACCGCTTGGATGTTTTCAGGGGTGAAATCTTCGGAAGATCGGCTTATAGTTGCGAGTGAAAAGTTTTCTATGCTTTGGGTAAAAGTACCGTAACTAAGGGATAATTCCCCAAAAGCTGTTTCTGTTGAGAGTATGGGTTTACTAAAAACTAAGACTTCGTTATCAAAAGAAAAACCTATACTAAAATTGTTATCTTCCCCTTCGGAACCTGTGATATATAAGTTCTTTAACTGTAGAACCTGTCCTTCCAACATAAAAGAGGTCCCTCCTCCGTCACCTTGTCCTCCACCCCCTTGACTTGCGAAAAAGTCACCAATCTCACCTAAAGCAGATTTGAGGTCTGCCAGATCTCCGGAGTCAAGGCTGACGTTTTTAAGTTTAAATTGTGGATTTTCTATTTTTATTACAGTATCTTTGATTATGAAAGCGTCTTCGCTTATATAAAAATCACCAGAAGAAAAGCTTAAAATCGATAAATTCATTTTCATTCCTGAAGAAATGCCTCCTTCATCCTCATTTGTATCTTTAAAGTTATTGTCTTCCGCTAAATTGTCAGAGGCTGCATTTGCATGACTTGGTGAAGCTAAAAGCGCCAATATGGATACAAATATGGCTAAAAATATAAGCGAGTACTTTCGGCCAAGATTTGTTTTTCCGGAATTTTTCTTTTTTTCAAGCAATCTGTTTAACTTTATCTTATTTTTAGAATAAAATGATTAGTTTTTAAATCTCAAATTTGACAAAGGCTTCCGAAGTGCAGATCTACTATCGGTGAATAGTCATGATTTTAAAAGGGTTTTGAAAGATTTATGGCTATAAATATCTTATTTGAGTAGGAACTTATCCGCGTGTTATTAATGTGGAGAGTGAAAAAGTTATTCGGGCGATTAAATGACTGGTGAAGAGGGAGAGGAAGAAATCCTTTTAGAAACTAAACCTTCAAGGATCAATTTTCTAGGTAAATATATCGGGGCAATCTTCTTGGTTATTATATCGATACTTTTGGCAATAGATTACTTCGGATTATCGCCGAAATTACCCATGATTTATGGTTATAATCTCTTGTTTTTGGGAGCAATACTTTGTTTGATAATAGCTCTCTTCCTTGTTTTGAAGGCCGAATTGGAGCGTTATAGAATAAGATATCAAGTCTCCAGATACCGTGTGTTTAAAATTGTGGGAATTTTAAAGAAAAGTAAAACGTCCATCCCTTTTCAAAAAATAGAGAGGACAGACGTGGTTCAATCAGCGCTGGATAGGCTCTTAGGCATCGGAACGGCCAGAGTGGACACTGGAGAGGAGCATTTTTTCATAGAGGGAGTTCCCAATCCAAAGGAGATAGAAAAACTGATTTTTGAAGAGGGTATAAAGAAACAATCCGCCAGATAAATGCGATTACAGGTCAGTACCTTTTAGATATCTCTGGGTTTCTTTCTCTGATGGTTTTCCAAACAGTCTCCACATTTTCTTGCGGTGTTAATTCTCTTTCAAGAAAAATGCCGGTCCTACCGATTTCTTCTCGACGAGTGAGAACTTGAACTCTCTCCTCAACAATTTCCACGGACACATTTAGCTTTTTAGACACTTCACCTTCTTTTCCAAAAACTTGACTCTCTTTGTGACCGATTTCGATAGGTTCGATTAAGACTAGCCTCTTATCCACACCTGGGACTCGTTCACCTTTTTCGACCTGTTGTAGATTTACAGCCCCTCCAAACTGGTAAAAGTCCTCTTCTAACTCCTTGGGCTTTTCCAGAGGAACAGTAACCATTTTCTCAATCTCCAACTCATAATGAACCTTAGGAAGATGCCAAGGTGTGGCCATAACTATTTTCCTATCATAATTATCGAAACCTTTCTCTTTTAGAGCGAGTTCCACTTTGAAGGAAGGTGTTCGTCTCGGGATTATTATGTCGATATCACTATTTTTATTTACATCTCCTCGAGCTACACTTCCGTGGGCGAAAGCCTTCAAGTTAAAATCTTTTAAAGCAATGAGTATTTTTTTAGCTTCTTTTCTAAAGTTTTCAAGTCTATCCCAATCTTTTTCCGAATACTCAATTTTTCTCTCTTCAACTGTTTTTCGCGGAGAAACCATAATACCATCTTTTCTCTATCTTTCAATGTTTTACAATGCTTGTCAGATACAAATGTGCATTGTCTGGTTTTGAGTTTGATTATAGTCTGGTTTTTCCATGCTAATTATACACGTTAAATATAATGGACAATCACAAATCGAGAGAAGTCTAAAAATCCAATTATTCTAATAGGAAAATTCAAAAAGTCAGAAACAATGTCAGGTCTGAAAAGGAAGAAACCATGGATTGTTGATGGAAAATTATTACTCGGTTTAATAATTTTTGCTCTTGGAGCCGATATATTATCCACAGGAATATTTCTAAACCAAATCAAAAATGTTGGAATCCCTTTTGAAACAATCATCCAACTGGAAAAAAACCCTCTAATATCATATTACTGGCGGACAACCAAAAATTTAGGATTAGGACTATTACTCCATTTTGGAATTCTAACGGTGGGATACACAGGAATTCTCTCACTTTCAAAAATATCTAAGAAGTCAACGAAAATAAAAATAAGCGAGAGATTTATCCCCTTCCATATCAATCACGGAGCTATTCTCTTCATCGCATCAGGAATTATCCTCGGACATTTAATCGTGTTTATGAACAATCTGCTAGTTTACAAATATTATTCTTCAATACTCTCCGGAATAGGTCCATTAGTATTAAGAGTCTTATCGGCCGGAGGTTTGATCCCTCTCGTGATAAGCCAATGGAAAGATCAGGAACTGGTGAAAATAAGATTCTGATTTTATTCTTTTTTGTTTGAGGATAGGGGTTCTTTTTCGTTAGGGATTTTCGATAATTCTTTCCCAATCTGGATTAGAGCTCCTCCTGTGCAGATCAGGGTTATAGGAAGAAGAGCTTGGTAGATTAAGAACCCTATTAACCAGTTTGGAACCATAGACCCACCACTCTCAGCGGTACCTCCCCCACCAACTTCTGAAAATACTTTTATTTCAGTTGCTAGGCCGATAATCCCAACTAATATGAGAAAAACACCAATGCCGATAATAACCTTATTCATGGCTTACCACCTTCGTCTAAGTTGAATCTAATCATTTTCTATTACCCCGTATTCTTTCAAGTTCTTTCTAAATCTTTCCCCAACTTTAGAGTTCTCAGGATAGAAAACTGCTGGTTTTCCCATGGGCGCTTCGACTTGAACT
>CAYSUV010000180.1:0-3724 GCA_964434275.1 Hadarchaeota archaeon (SeqCode)
GTAATAAATAAGAGCAGCTGGCCAACAGAATAGTATGCCGACGATTAGCCATCCAGTACTGTAGTTCTTTTCAGTTTCTATCCATTGTTGACAGTTTACGCAATAGTTTCTCCCCATGTTTGAATCACCCCCTTACAAAAGTCTTGGATTTTGAGTAATAACGGTTTTGGATTTATGGGGGATTTTCCCAAGGAGGGGGAGTGTTTTCGAATTTAGAAGAGACGTATTTCTCTACAAAATTGGTTTTTCTATCTATGAGGTAAATTATTCCATAAATTATAGTTATGTATATTACTCCCCCTAGTAGGTAAGGAAATATCATTCCTGTCCATAAAAAACTGAAAAATATTCTAAAACTTAACCCCAGTAAGAATCCTGTTGATGCTCTGATAATGTTATTGTTTTTCCTTTTCAGAATAGTTTGAGTTGTCCAATCTATCTGGATGGGGAACGTAAAAAGTATCATAAATGAAAACATTGAAAATGGGGTGAGTTCAGGGAAGATAAATGGATAAATTAAAATTCCGAAAAATGTTCCAGTACAGCGAGCGCACAGATAAATATCTTCTCCGAAAACGTTTAGGTGAAATGTTCTATCTAAATTTTTAACTCCGTGATGAGAGAGTAAGTAAAATATCCATCCACGTTTACTCATTATGATTATTTTAATTGATTGAGGAGTATATATTTTTGTGAATAATTAGACTTTACACCCTTGTCCTCTTATTTTCTCTTTTCGTTCTGTAACCCTTAAAAAATATGAGTTTGAATAAACAATAGGGGGAAAATGAAAGGCGTTTTAAAAGAGGAGAAAGGGGGCACTGCTGTTGGAGTTATTGCCGGGCTTGTATTGATGGCTATTTTAGGGTCAATTCCTTTGTTCGGACCAATTTTTGCAGGATTGGTTGCTGGGGCTTTGACGAAACAAGGTGCTGGGAAGGGAGCAGGTGTCGGCTTTTTAAGTGGAATACTTGGTGCTCTTATTCTTACGGCTCTTCTTGCATCGGGCGGAGGGTTTTTGGGTTCGATGGTTGGAATTCCTACTATCGGGACTTTGATTGGTGCTGCTGGTGGTATTTTGGCTATTGTAGCTAGCCTTCACTCAGCTATTTTTGGAGCTATAGGGGGTTTGATCGGTGGAGCGATAGCCGGAGAGGAAAAGGAAACACCGGCCTCTCCGCAAGCATCGACTGAATCTCAATCACGTTCGAGTGAAAGACAACCAGGACAAACCGGTCGTTCGATATCGAAAGAAAAATCCGAATCTTGTCCCGAATGTGGTGAAGCAGTGGAGGAGGGTGCCAAGTTTTGCCCTGAGTGTGGGGCTGATATGGAGGAGGGAATTCTGGTTTGTCCCAAGTGTGAGGCTGAAATTAAAGAGGATGCAAAGTTTTGTCCTGAGTGTGGAGTTGAAATAGATGAAGTGACTGAACCATGTCCGTATTGTGGTGATAGAATTGAGGAAGGTGTGAAATTTTGTCCGAAATGTGGTGAAGAGATAAAAGAGGCGGAAGAAGGAACCCAGACTTGTCCTGAGTGTGAGGGAGAGATTTCTGGAGATGCAAAGTTTTGTTCTGAGTGTGGTGCTGAGCTGGAAGATGTTGATGAAGAATAAGATTTAACTTAGAAAAATTTACGAAATTAATGTTAGGTTGGCTAATAATGTTCCTAAGTTGTGGTTCGGTTGAAGTGAGTTTTATTTTCAGGGGATTTATTTCTTATTTAGGAGGGGGTTAGAAAGTGGGGGGTAAGACGGTCAGGAAGATAGGAATTTTTCTAATTGTAGTAGGGATTTTTAAAGCATTACTTGATTTTTATTCGATTATGCAAAATCTTGACTATTATCACTTCGGTGAAGAATTATTATATATTTTGTCTTATTTTTTGGCTCCGCTTTTAATTTCCGTCTCAGTAGCTCTGATAGGTTATTTTATTTATAAAGTAGGAGATTCCCGACCTGATTTAATTGCACAAAGACCTTATACTGAAGTTGGTCAACCCCAACCTGGGAGGGGTAAAGGGTTAAGGGGTTCAAATATTTGTCCGAGTTGTGGCGAGAGAGTAGATCCTACGGAGAAGTTTTGTAAGTTTTGCGGCGCGGAATTGAGGTAAACTTTCGATATTAAATAAAATTTCGACAGAGGAGGTCTGCTTTGCTACTTCTTACTCTATGTTTTTTGTTTGGAAGGTTTTGAGATTCTTTCACCACATTCTTTACAGAAGTTGTCTTCAGAACTAATTTTTGAATTACAGTTGGGACAACTAGTAGGGTAGTTCGTAGTTGTTCTGATTTTTGTTTGGCATTGTGGACATATCTCCGCAGATTTTTGTATAATCCCCCCACAGTAGGGACAAGTTCTCCTTTCTGATCCTTCAAGTTTTCTTTCTCTCTGTTCTTCTACAAAGTCAATTATCCCGAAAATCAGGACAAATATTCCCGTTAGTACTATTACAGCTCCACCTTCGTGTAAAAGTGGCCATTTATCAACTCTAGTGACTTCTCCCCAAAAGGGATCGTATGCTGGTTCTTTTTTTACTTCGGGGGTTTTTATCATCCCATATCCTATTGATAATAAAAGAAGAGCACATATGATTGCGATTATGGATTCTGTTTTTTCATCCATTTCAATTAGATAGATATCCTTTAGGTTTAAAAGATGTTGACAGTTCTGTACTTACGTAGGTGGGGTTTTCTTGTTTCTTAGGTAAGGTTTTTCGTTCTGTTTCAGGAAGGAAATTTTTTACGACGATATTTTACGGTTTTTTCTTCAGCGACAGGGTGAAAGATTTGTTATTGAAAACTTTTCCATCATTGAACAGTCACCTCTAATAGTCATCAAAAACTTCTACGTTAAGGTTGGAACTGGCGATGGTCAAACCTTCTCACCTAGAAACACTGTAAACAAATATTTTATAACCTCAAATAGAGCATTGATGCGTGAAGTATTGGAGCTAATAGGTGATCCCCAGCTCCGCACCTTTTTTCTGAATAGGGTAGGTGTTTGATAGGAGAGTGTTTGAGTGTGATGTTTTATAGTTTGAGCGGTCTGATTCGGATTTTTGGTTAGTATTTTAGGGGGATAGTTTTGGTTTTTTCTCGTTAGGAATGGAGCTTTTTGGGTTTTTATTAAACTGGGTTTTTGTTTGCTGTGGTTTTTTAGATTGGTTTGGAGTATATTTTAATTAGTTTGGTTTTGTGAGTGGTTTTATGCTGGATTGGGTTAGAAAAACTACGGTTTTGGCTTTGATTGTTGGTTTAGCGGTTGGTGTTGCGCTGGGAGCGACGTTAGATGATAAGTTCGTCTCTTTGATTAAGAATGATGAGTCTGGAAATGATGGTCCTACTGTTTATGATTTTAGGGAGTTTCAATTGAAGGAGAGATTGAAAGCTTATTATGGGGTAACTGATTCTGTTAAGGGAAGTATCGGTATTGAGGATAACCAGAGTCCGGAGGTCGTGTCTAAAAAAATAAGGAATTGGTTAGGAAATGACGCAAAGTGCAGATATTACGCTTCTCTTACTTTCACCGTTCTAGCAGAACAAGGTTATGAAAACCTTACTTTACATGTCGGGTATGTAAAACTCGGAGAAAATCAGAGAAGAGGTCACATGTGGCTTACGTGGGAGAACAAAAATTTAGAATATCCGAAAGCGTTACGCCTTTTGAAGCACGTTTCTGAAAATAAGTTTACAAAGGAACAACTTTGGGGGGATATAGTAGAT
>CAYSUV010000181.1:0-3716 GCA_964434275.1 Hadarchaeota archaeon (SeqCode)
GTATATCGCTCATGGCGAGGACTATCGGGAAGTCATATAGGCTTCTTAAGGCTGCGTTTTCGCTTATAATGTGTCCGCCTCCCCATACTTCGGCGTGCCTGTTTTCGTTTACGAACATTATGTTTTCTACTCCGACATTGTCGAGAGTGATTGATGAGAAGGTGAGTCCGATATTTTTCATGTTGAAGTTTTTCATGATGAAGTTTTCGTATTCTGAATTCATTTTGACGTTTCCGCCGTAGACTCCTATTTTATCCCACATCGCCATGGCTACCGGGTTTGCTTTAAGTTTTAAACGGTCTAATTTTGCCGATCGGACTAGGTCTGTTGAAGAGTAGCTTGTTTCTATTTGTGCGAACATTGAGGGTTGTAGGTTCGGGATATTGTTCTCTTGGTATCCTCCGCTGATTTCGTTATCGGTGAATGTGTAATTATCTTGGACCATGAGGTCCCAAATAGCTCCGTTGACTGTACCGTGTTGGTCATGCCATGTGGAGTCATTCACTGTGTTTCCAGATCCTTCTTGGAATTTCCAGATTGCTTCTCTCTCGGTGTCGTCTTCCAGATCTTCGTTGTCATAGAGGGTGGATACTTCACTGGGGGAGATGGCGCGTCCAAATAATCGGACTCTTTCTATCATGCCGGGGAATCCTTTATAAGGGTCTGCTGAAGTGTCTCTAGAACCTATGACGAGAGGGTCAGCATCTGAATCGATGGTTCCGGAGGCGAAAGTGGTGTCTTCGGCGATAATTTGATTATCTATATATAGTCTTCCTGTTTGATTGTTTGAATCATAAGTGAAAGCGATATGAGTCCATTTTCCCACAAAATTATCGGGTGGTACGTTAGAATTAAGAACCTGACGGCTTCCGTCCACATATACCGAGCCTGTAAGACCTCTACTATCCTCCTCAAGCAATATAGAATAAGGATAAACGCCGCCTTTTGTCACAATCCCTCTCCAATCATTGTTCCCAGTCTGGTCCGGGTGTTTTTCAAGATAAATCCATCCTGAGATAGTCATCTCGTTTTCAAAATCGAAGTCCAGATAATCACTATCCGGAACTTCAACATAATCCCCTCCCCTATCACCATCGAACTCTAGTGCAGGTCTGTTAGATACTTGTATATCCACATCTATCGGTTGTCCATTTTTAGTGGTGGATAGTTCTACAGATGAAGCGTTTGACGGGTCGCCGAAGTTATGGACCGGTGATTCCCATTCACCGTTTTCAGGAACTCCTGGAGCGGTTTCTGCGGAATAACTATGTACAGCGGGAGAATATCTCGTATCGTACGCAATCAGTTCATAATTGACGCGGATATATCGTGTTTTTGTAAGATCTTCTATATCGTACGAATTGTAACCGTCTTCAATCTTAATTCTCTTATTATCGACAACACCCGTTCCGTCACTGACCTCTACTGTGGCTGAGACATAATTTTGTGAAGTTATGTCAGCGTCGACCGATAATTTCCCCCATCCGACAGTGTTGCCGAAATCGAAATATTCCGATTGCCAAGAACCTTTGGTGATGTTATCATATTCTGCCAGGGTGAAGTTTTCGACCTCGTACTCTTTTAAGGCTCTATCGAATACCATGACTTCGTCTACGTTCCCATCGAGATTCCAACCGTTGGGTTCTCCTCCACCTATGTAAAACGCTTTTGCATCTACTATGGTGTCATTAATATTGGTGTTTTCACCTATGGGAAGCCCATCTACATAGGCTCTCCCTGTACCTGTACCATAATCATAGGTTAGGGTGTAATGGTGCCAGTTACTATCGCTTGGATTATAAGAAGCTATGTTATTCTGACCTGTGCTGTCCCCCCAAACTCCGAAATTGACATTGCCGCTTTGTTCCCATATTCCAAAAGCGTAAGAACTTGCGAAAGCTATCCCCCCATCGCCTGTCAAATCATCGATTCTAGCCCAAGCGCTGACCGTTAAGCTATCCTTATCGAAGTCGAAATTGGAAACCTTCGCATAATCATCACCGGTGCATTTAATGGAATAACCATCGTATCGTCCTTGACCGTATTTGTTTTCTCCGTAAGCAAACTCGAAACTGTTTATATAGGGGGAATACCTGCTATCGTTAGTATTCATCGTCGGTACAACTACTCGAACATACCGGTATTTAGCGCCGAAAGTCAAAGGTTCTATAGTGTTCCCATTATCCAGAGTCACAGTTTTATTATCCGCTACAGTGGAACCATCATCACTAACCTCAACCCTAGCAGTGACAGACTGGTTATAATTAGAACTGTCGATGAGGGAATCCGCTCTAAATTCTTGAATATTGAACTGTCCCCCTAGATCCCTCCACTCTGTTTCAAAACTACCCTGGCGAATATTGTCATACTCTTTCGCAATCAGATTATCAATCTCCGACTGAGTCAAAGCTCGGTTATAAACTTGGAACTCGTCGATCCTCCCGTCGAAAAACTCAGTTAATGCATAAGAATCAGCGCCTAAAGTGAGAGCGGAAGAAGAGGATAAATCAGCTGAGGAAGATGCAGAATTTTCAAGATTACCATCAACATAAAGTTTAGCCGTTCCACTATCTCGCATAAGAGTTATATGATGCCAAGTATCCGCAGTGATAACCCCATTAGGTGTGGTCATATCTCCTACATCGCTAAGCCAGACATGCAAAGCACCATTTGAGTCTAGATTAACCTCATAATTTCCCTCACCACTCCATCTCTTACAGAAAACTTGGGACCAAATAAGGCTATCAGGATTAATCCAAACAGATACGGTGAAATCCTCGTTCGTGCCAAAATCCAAAGAAGAATCATCCGGTATCCGGACAAAATTATCAGTATTTCTAATATCAACCGACGTACCACCATACATTCCGCTAACCCTGTCAGCACCAGCCTGAGTCAAAAGATCATGCCTTTGAAGTTCAGGAGTACTAGTATTACTGGATTCCAGTTTAGTTGTGATTTGAGCAAACTGTCCTTTCGAAGAACTTGAAATTTCGTCGACATTAGTCCCATTGGAAAGTGAAAACCATGCAGTTTCCGCATCTGAAGCTCTAACCACAACATCATCGATATGCCAGTAATCGAAACCGTCACCGGAAGCAGAAGACATTTGATATCGAATTCGGAAATTCTCATGATGTGCGTTTTCCGGTAGTGAATATTCATCTCTATATACTTCCCCTGCCGTGCCACCACCCGAATACTCAGCCAGTTGGATCCAGTTCCCGTTTTCATCCATATATTTAAGCCACATATCATCGCCGGACTCGGGATAATTACTGAAGGAATCATCCCCTCTTCTAATCCAGTTAGATAACACCATATCGGATTTTTCGCTCAAATCTATCTTTTGAGAGGTCACGTTTTCTGGATTCTCTCCAATTTGTAAAGAATAATCCCCCTTCCAACTCGACGTGTTATTCGTCACTTGAGAATATCCTGTCCCCGAAGTGGTACAGTTGGAAAGTGATTGAGATTCGAAATCGTCGAAAAAGTTAGACCACTCCACTTGAGCGGACATACTAGTACCTGAGAGCATGTTTGTTTGGGATTGTAACTTGAACAACTCTTTCTCACTACCTAAATCATGCCATTCCGTAGAATGTCGTCCTTTTTTCGGGTAAAGGTAAAGGTCTTCAAAATACCAATGAGCTCTTTCATGACCCCATAACCCGGCGCTAGGGTGGAAATAAACATTTTCCTTTATCGTGTAGGTT
>CAYSUV010000182.1:0-3695 GCA_964434275.1 Hadarchaeota archaeon (SeqCode)
AATGAGTCCGCGGCAGCGTCCGATGTGTATACGGGACAGGAGTACAGGAGGCTAATGGAGAGATAATCGCTCAACTAGATGCAGACTGTTTGGCGCCTAAAAACTGGCTAAAAGAAGCTAAAAAAAGTCTAAAAAATAACATTCTTGTCAGTGGTCCGGTTAACCCTTTGGAAAATTCAGAATTATTAAAGTGGATACATTATCTTTACAATACTTTTATGAGAATATCGATAAACAAACTCCGATATTCTACATCGGTCGCAGGAAACTCTGCTTTTTATAAAGACAAAGCTAAAAAAATCGGCGGATTTAAAAACAAATTTCCTGCCGATGGAAAGTTCGGGATGGAAATGAGAAAAATTGGTAGCATAACTTTCAACCAAGATATGACTGTCCGAACTTCTATGAGGAGATATTTCGAATCATTTGGTCCGACCGTGTTGGAATTAATGATATGTCATCTGAAACTCAGAAGAGGAGACGGTGTCCCATATGAAAATGTTGTCTATTTTGAAGACACGGAATATCGAGAACCTGATTAAAGCGCAGTAGAAAAATAAAAATTAAAGCAAACTACCGCCCGAACCAAGATAAACAAAAATTCCTAAAACAGCAGAAATTAAAATAACGGCCCAAAGTAGAAACAGTGTCTTTTCAAAAACGATAGCCTTTGGGATTATCCTTTCACTTGAATCTTCACCACTAATGTATGTTCTACCCATTTTCAATATCTCCTTAATACTTGAACCCATCTCAAGCCTATCTACACCTTCCATCGACATTTGTTTATTCAAATAATTATCAGAGCTCGATAAATACTCATCTTCATTAACAAAAGAATCAGCCATCCAGATTACACTATCAGACTCATCAGCATCCAATATCATTTTTCGATTTGCCCACGGCCAGTTTGACCATTTTTTCCATTCGGGTAGATTTTCGCTGTTAGGATTCCCGGTCTCCATGAAGTTTTTCCAGTAATTAATCATGTCGGTGGAGAGTTTTTCCCTACCTTCTCTATTTGCTTCACTCCAGGCTATGTGGTTGAATGGAAAAGCGTTCTCACCGATATTATTGAAAATGAAAGGTATTTCTGCAGCGTGGCATGCTCCTATCAAGAAATTGAAAGGTTCCGGTTCTTCATCCCAAGCAAAGTTATAAACATACACATTATCCTGATGGTGAGACATCAAACTAGCCGGCGTCTCAGCTCCAAAAGTTTGAAAGACAGGGATTGTAACAAATTTTCCAGCTTGTCTAAAAGCTCCCCAATATTTGTTATCAAGATAAGATGAAAGATTTTTTGGATGTGGTTTTCCGAACATTGCGTTCTCAAACGCTTGCCCCTTCTTAAAGTTCTTTCCGAGTGTCATAGCTAAAAATAACTTACCTTCTTCAGCATTACTCCCGATTATAATTGGTACTTTGACGTATCTGTCCAAAATTAATCTTTGATACGGATTATCTATAACGTACCCATCGTTATAATTACCCATTCCATAATTTATATGAGCATTTACCCGGCTAGGTTCGTAACACTTGTAAATATTCTCCATCGAAGTTTCCGTCAACAATTGAGAAATCTCATTTTCTCCCATATCCTCAACAATTTTTTCAGCATCGTTCTCATTGCTCGCTTCTCCCTTACGTAAGAGTAGTTTGACTAATAGTTTAGAAGCATTATTTTCAGCCGTTTCCAACGGTGTAGGCAACATCAACCCACTTTCAAGGACCGCCCTATGAAATAAATCCTTATTTTGTTCGAAATAATTTTTCTTAACATACGGAGACATTAGCATCTGGTAAATATTCATAGCTCCAGACGACTCGCCGGAAACTGTGACTCTGTTTGGATTCCCACCGAAACTTTTTATCTTACCTTGAATCCACTCCAAGACGTTGATAATGTCTAATAAGCCATAATTTACAGAATCGTCCAAAACATTTCCTATGTTCAGGGCTGAATGATAAAACCAGCCGGCAATCCCCACGCTATAATTGATAGTAACCACTACAGCATTGGTCTTTTTGGCTAATTTTGAGCCGTTGTATATTGGAAAGCCGCTCCATCCGACTTGGTTGCTACCACCGTGAATAAAAACATAAACTGGGAGGTTATCCCCTTCTGATCTGGGTCGCCATATATTCAAGCTTAAACAATTTTCACTCCCAATTATCTCTCCTGACAAGATTTTTTCTTCGTTGTCAATCGCCATTATCCCACCGTATTGAACAGAAGGAGATCCGAAACTTGTGGTTTCTTTAACCCCCTCCCAAGATTCAGGTGGTCGTGGGGCTTTCCAACGTAAATCTCCAACTGGTGGTTTAGCATAAGGAACACCAAGCCAAGAGAAAACTTCTCTCCCTGTATTGCCTTCAATAACCCCATAACTAGTATTTACCCTGTTGTCATTATCCCAACTATTAGCCTTTCCCGCAGAAGGAGGCATAGAAGAGAGAGTGATGATAAATATGGTTAACATTACCAATGCAAAGTATTTTTTTCGGAACATAATCATGCCTTCTAAATTATTAGAGGTTCTAACGGCCGGCCAGACCCAGAGCTCCGCCGACTATACCGAGTATTAGCCCTATGAGAAAGCCCCCTCCAACTATAATGCTGAGGGTTGAAAAAATCACTACCATAAGTCCACCGATTGCTCTTTTTCCTCTGTCAAGTAATAGGGAACCCATTATGGTTAGGGCTCCAAACACAATACCTGCAGCTATAATCAGATTACCGCTGAGCGTTGGAAGAACAAGACCTAAGATGCTCCCCACTGCTGTAGTGAATAGTAAAGCATTAGCTAAAATTAGAATACCTGCAATAAGTGAGATCGTGAAACCAGCAATTGCTCTTTGGTCTTCCGAATCCGAGTCAATCATTTATTCACCTCCACACCTACAACAATCTATAAGAGTCCAAAGTTTAAACCTCTCACGGTAATGGAGATAAAACCCTCTAGAAAATATTAATCTTCCAGAATTTTTTAATTTTTAAAACCATTAAAATACCGGTATAATTGAACTTTCTTGAGATCTCAGAAATGAAAGAGGAATCTCTTCTCAGAAAGAAAATTAACCCAGATTGTTTTTTTCCGACCAAATTCCAAATCGGAGGACAAAGACAAGATTTTAAGAACTTTCGTTGAGCTAAACCAAAAGACGAGAAGACAGAACAATAATAAGTGGAAAAGAAAAACTAATTGGCGATAAACTGCCCGGAGAAAAAGTATCAACCAAAACAGCTGGAATTTGTGGCATTATGGGACCGTTCATAGCAGCGATTTTCATTGCGTTATCGATACGCATTAATATCTCATGGTGGACTTGGGCCGGCAATACACTAAGCGATCTCGGAAACGTTAGTGTGCCTTATGGAATGGTTTTTAGTTTAGGGTTGATAATAGTTGGAATCATAACTTTTGTCTTAGTATGGGGTCTTCCTAGATTGGTAAATGGAAGAGTAGGATTATTGGGTCTCGGAGTTTTGGCGGTTGGAACGATGAATCTTTCTTTAATAGGTATTTTTCCGGATGGAACAATCTTGCATAATCCCTTTTCTTACTCGTTTTTTTCTTTAATTCCTCTCTCCATGGTTTTTCTTTCTGTTGATCAAATTATGGATAGGTCCGATAGAGCTTGGGGTGTTCTTTTAATCTCAATTTTGATTCTCGGTTTGTCTGCTTTTGTCC
>CAYSUV010000183.1:0-3673 GCA_964434275.1 Hadarchaeota archaeon (SeqCode)
GGCATCTGATAGTCCGAAACGATAGCTGCATAATTTTCTTCTTCGAGTTTTTCTAACCCTTCTTCCGCTGAAGAAGCCGTATCGATTCTAAGGGTCTCTTCTTCCTCTTCCAGAAAAGTTTTTGCTAAATCTAATAAGGATTCTTCATCATCTACAAGTAAAGTTTTCATATTATCACCGGCATTCCTCCAACTTTTCCCTAATTTTTTCTCTCTCTAGCACTCCGCTAAGATAGCTAACTACTCCCAATTCTTCTTGTTTATCCCCATCTTTTTCTATCATAACAATTGGTGTAGATTCCACCCCCTTTTTCTTGGCCATCTCTGGCTCCTCAGCAATATCAACTATTTTAACATCTACGTCCGAGTCTTCCAAATAAGATATACCATCAGCATAAAAAACTAATAATTCTGGCTCCGTTCTGCTGGAATAAAAAATTTTCACGCATAAGTTCTCTTCTGGCAAAAAATCATACCTCTTTAAAAGGTTCTCCAATCGTTATCCCGTCTTGTTCGATTTTAAATTCCCTAATCTTTTTACTATGTTCAGAACCTCTCATTTTCAAAACATTCAAAGCTTTTTTCACAGAATTCGTCCTTTCAACATATCTCAACAAAATGATCGCATCTGTCAACGAACTCAATCGAAGATCACTAGCTTGGATACTTCCAAACAAGTCCTTTGGGGATGAGCCGAAAATCCCGCTAGCTAGATGTGTCATCACACAAGTTATTCCATTCTTTTTGAGCGTCGAATTCAATTGTAATAATATCTCCCTCAATTTGTCCTTATCCATATTGGAAGAGAGTAGAGAAGAAACAGAATCTATAACCATCCTCTCGATATTATTTTCATCAATCAAATCCTTGACACTATACAAAAATTTGTCAGGGAACGTATCTATGAGATCAGGGGTTAGAAAATCAAGAAGACCCTCCTCCTCATAAGACTCTAAATCCCAGCCATGTGAAAAAGCAGTTTTTTTAACTTGAGTGAGGGGTTCTTCTAAATTAACAAATATTGCTCCTTCTCCCTCCTCCAACCCTTCTACTAAAAACTGCATAGCGTAAGTCGATTTTCCTGTTCCAGTATTTCCCGTCATTAGCACTACATGCCCCCTGGGGTACCCTCCGCCAATCATTTCGTCCAATTTTTTTATACCTGTCCCTTTTCTAACTTTGAAATCGGTTTTAGCCATTTTATTTAGAGTCGGTGTCTTTGGGTAAACAAGTATTCCATCTGATGATATCTCGAAATTAACCGAACCGCTCCTATAATCTATCCCTCTCATCTTTTTAACGTTGAGATATCTGAGCATTTTTTGCTCGCCGGGAGTGTGGTTGAGAGATATAATCCCGTCTGAGATAAAATCCTCTACATTGAATGGCGAGGAACCATTTCTAGCCTCAGAAGTTAGAAATACTGTGCAGTTTAAACTGCTCATTATTGTGCCTAACCGAAAAATAAAATGTCTAAATAATTCCTGATCATCTACTCTGTAACCAAGAGCAGTTATAGAATCTATAACTAGTCTTTCCGCTCCAACATCTTTTACGAGTTCTTCTATTTTACTCACTAATTTTTCTATGTCTTCTCTGCCAATCTTTCCCGACCCATTCTTTTCGAAACCTATTAAGCCTGCCATGCTCCTCAAATCTGTAAAATGTAAATCTCCGGAACTAAGCAAAGATTGGTCATAAAAGTTCATAGAACCGATATTTTGAATCGCCTTCGTGAATGTTTCAGTAACCGCTATATAAACGCCTGGAGAATCATACCTTTCACTTCCCTCAAAAAGCCATTGCATTGAAAAGACAGTCTTTCCAGAACCCGCCTCTCCTTCTAAAAGAACTACGTGCCCATTTGGTATTCCCTCTCCCAAAATTTCATCTAAACCTTTTATACCAGTCTGGTTTATCTCCCTACTCAAATCTCCCATCATTATCCCCCGCACAGGTTCTTACGATTCCATTAGGAACTTCATCAGACCCCTTCTTCTGCTCCTCCCAAAAATCAAGGAGATGCTTTAGTTTCTCGATAATCTCATCTGAATCATTACGGCTGCTTAACATACGGGTAGATTATAAGTTATAAACAATATAAGGAAGGTTGACAAGATTATTCGAATTTTACCAACCTAAACGGTGTCATAACTTAAAAGAACGATGAATAAAAGGGGAAGGGGTGAAAAAATCCTACCTGACTTCAATAGCTTGGTTGAAGAAATCAAATCTAAAAGAAAACGGGCAAATTTAACTCAAAAAGAACTCGCAACTAGAACAGGAGTATCCCAATCCCTTATAGCTAAACTAGAGCAGAAGAAAAACATTCCGAACTATCAAACAATCAAAAAGATTTATGATTTTCTCGAACGAAAAACCGACTCAGAACAAACTAACGCTGGAGAACTTGCACATTCTGAAATTGTCTCTATTAGCCCCAAAGATAAGCGGAAAGATGCAACAAAACTGATGAACGATAACGACCTAAACGCCATCCCCGTCAAAGAGGATGAAAACTTCATAGGCGTGGTGAAAAACAGCAGTCTAACTTTAATCTCCGAAGAAACCCCAGTTGAAGAAATAATAAATTACTCCATTTCCATAGTCCCAGAAAAAACGAGTAAAGAAGTCATTGAAAAATTGTTCAAATACAACGACATTATTCTCGTCAAAAAAGAAGGAAAAATCAAAGGATTCATCTCGGAAAAAGACCTAATTTAGCCCAACAAAGAAAGGAATAATTATTCTCCCAGGTTTTTAAGAAATTTTTCAAACTTTGAAGGATAATCCAAATAGTTACTCTCAGCTAAATCTATTATTTCTCCTAAAAATATTTCAAAATCATCAATTATCATTTCACGAATCTCTTTCTTATCAGCCTTACAATCTCGCTTCTTCAACTTACTGCGTATTCTAGTGATGATGAGGTCAAGTATTTGAGATGGATCAGAAGCCTTGTCTAAATCAGCTAAATTCCGAATTAGTGATGTTAAATCCAAATCCTTAAATGAAAAATTCGTTTCAAACCCTTCATTAACACTCTCAACAATATCCATATTCATCAGCGGCACTAAACTCTCCTTCAACCTTTTAAACTCGACCTCTTTCCGTTCAACTATGTTTCTAATTAAGTTGAGAATTGCTTTTCTTCCTTCAAAGTCAATCAGCGTGCTATTGACCTCGACAGGAATCTTTTTCTTTCCTTTTGCCACTTGCACGCTCTCAAAAACTACCTCGCCTTCGTCTTTAACCTTCTCCACTCCTTCCTCAACATCTTCGATGAACTCTGGTGAAAAAATTTCGAAAAAGTCCATTTGTCGAAACTCTTCTCTAGAAAAACCTAATTGTTCACAGGCAGAATCGCTTATCTTCAAAAAGTCCCCTTCAAAATCGGTGATGAAAACAAAAACATTCAAATTATTCAATAACTCTGAAAATTCTCGTTTCAAAACCTTATCCCAAGAAGAGGACATTAATTGTTGTCTTCTCTTCATTTCTCCGAATTTTGTGATGTCTCGGTTTACGGCCAATGCTGCTTTTTGTCCTTTGTATTCGATGGGGGTAGCTACGACTTCTGTCCATATCTCGGTTCCGTCTTTTCTCCGCTTTTTTTCTGTTAACGATGCTTTTTCCCTTTCCGCTAATTTTTTTCCATGAGTCTCAATACTTAT
>CAYSUV010000184.1:0-3662 GCA_964434275.1 Hadarchaeota archaeon (SeqCode)
GTGGAGGAAGAAGGGCATGTATTTTCAACTGAACAAGATCAGGAAGTTCTTAAGATAACTATAGAGTGGTTCGAAGAATACTTATCTTAAATCTTCAATAATACCCGGGATAATCTCTATTTATTATTCTGTCTAATTTTTCAGACAATTCCTTTCTCAATTCCTTTTGTTTTTCAGAAACATAATCCAAAGGACTTTCAGGAGAGTAGGGCCCTATCGCGGCTATTTCTCCGGGTTTTTCGAGCGGTTCGAATGGCATCGGTTCTTTTTTTAGCGCGTTTTCTGTGATGTTTTTCTGTGTTTCTTTGAGATCTTTTTTGAATTTTTCCTGGGATTCGTATTCTTCGGGTTTTGGTAGATTTTTTAGGAATGTTTCGACTTCTCCTTGGTCGAATTTTCTATATCCGAATTCGGGAAGGTTTTTTCTGAGTTGGTCTTCTTCTATTTGAAGTCTTGCTCCTACTCCGACGGGGTTGGGTGAGTAGATTGAGTCTAGTTTTAGGAAGAATGCTTCACCCTCGTGAATTATGTAAGCTTCGTAAAATTCGTTGGAGTTAGGAGGTGGGGACATCCAAAAACTCCAATTGGTCGGATCTTCTTGGTACTCTTCATAAAATTCTTTCATTATTTTGTCGGCCTTTTTCTTTTTCATTAGGATCACAACTTTATCTTCCGGTCGTGTGTTCTTTGTTAACGTCTTCCTTTTTCAAGATAAGCGTTTAACGAGCTCAGATACGGGCTCTCTTTTTACCTATCTTATAGTAAAAAAGAATGGTTCAAACTTGCCAAAATCAGAAACAACTCTAAGACAGGTCGGAAAAGCTATAGGAGTAGGAAGCGGAATAGCTTTCGCAGTGATAGGGGGAGGATTTATCGGATACAAAATCGGACAAACCGTCAACCTAGAAGAAGCCGGACTAATCCTCGGTTTAATACTGGGGTTAGTCGGTTCTCTCCGTGGAGTAATGAAAACTTTTTCAAATAATCAAACGGGGTCATGATAAATTCTAACTAGAAATCAAATCACTCATGTTTTCTTCTAACTCGGCCATCCTCTTTCGAACAATTCCGGCTTCGGCGTACTTACCCTCGCTGATTAGAGTGTTATAATTCTCTCGCAACTGTAAGTAATCACGAACTAAACCAACAATCGGAGCAACGTTTTCAATAGGTACAACATTTTCTCTCGGCCTTTTAGGTTTGACTTTCCCGCCGAGGACTTTGATTACGGCTCTTTCGAGAGTGTTTTCCATTGCGGCTCTGTCTCTATAAACGGCTACGATTCTTTTTAGTTGTGGATATTCTACTTCTGATGTCGCGCTTAGATAAATCGGCTCTATGTATAGGATGTCATTTTTCACCGGGAGGGCTAGTAAGTTTCCGCGTAAAACTTTGCTTCCTGTACCTTCCCATAGTGAAATTTGTTGGGAGATTTTTTCGTGTTGGCTGATAATCGATTCAATTTGCATCGGACCTTGGATTTGTTTTCCTTTTGGGAATTTGAGTGCGAATATTTTTCCATAATTTTGGGGGTCTTGACTGGCTCCAAGCCATGCTATCATGTTTGTTTTTCCTTCCGGGGTGAAGGGTTGGACGAGTGTGAACTCTTCCGGGTTGTCTTCGAACCCGGGCTGATTTTCGATGTTGTACAGAATATTGTAGGGTTCTATTCTTCTTTGGACTCCGTGGTATTCTTCTTGAGCTATCTTCCAGAAGTCCTCTTTTATGTAGAATGTCTCGTAATTTTTCATGTGATATCTTTGATAGATATCCGTTTGTGTTTTGAAAAGGCTTTCCGGATAGATTAGGTGTTTATTATACGCTTCGGGCATTTCTTCCTTTGTTTTGAAGAGGGATGGATAGATATTTGAGTATGTTTTTGCTACCGGATCATTCTCTTCTATAATGTAGAATTTTACGTCTCCAGTGTTTGATTCTATAAAGGTTTTCACGCTATCTGAGAGGTATCCGGGAGCTTTTCTGTCGGAGTAAGAGTATGGGTATCTTTCCGCTTGGGTGACTCCGCTAATCATGTAAACTAATCCGCCTTTGTCGTCGATGAAGAGATGAGCGTTCGGGTCATGTTGGAGGAAAGGAGTTATTTTTTCCACTCTTTCGTGAATATTCCGGTGGAGGAATAATCTAGAATCCGCACCGACCAAATCGGAGACTAAAATGTTGAAGTCGCCAGTATAGAACCAACTCACCAACTTTTTCCAAGAATTACCTATTTTGATACCTCTGTCATAATCGTAATAATGATCTTCATTGTTTTCCCCTACAGGATAGTCAAACTCTTTTATTCCCTCACCTTTTACGATGACGTACTCGTTCGTTTTTTCACCAAAGTAAATCCTAGGCTCCTCGGAAATATCGGTACGGTCAAAGCTACTCTTCGGGGGAATATCACGGACGCTAAGGATGGGGGATCCATCGGACGCTATTTTACTCGCAGGAGAAAGAACCGCTCCAAAACCATGAGTGTAATAAAGATGCTTATTTTGCCAACTATCACTTCTCCTATTCATTTCCCTGCCACTGATAATGGTCAACTGCTTGGTTTCTTCATCAATTTGATAACGGTCGACATCTAAATCGTGAAAATCGTAATATGGCCTTAAGCTCTGCTTCTGTTGGTAAGTTTGTTCAACTGGTCTATAGTCGACAATTCTAGCGTTCTGAATTGTGGGACTATCCAAAGCTTCTTCCGAAGATAGATTTTCACTTACAGGATAAGGAATGTCGGTAATATCCTCAAGATCATAAGCTTTGTTCGTAAATTCAATACCGTTCTTGATATATTGTTTTTGGATAGGCGGTTCATTCGGCTTCACATTTATGGTATCAATGGCACCAAAAACGACTCCGGGAATAACAAGGAAAATCACAATCACTACAACAAATAAGACAACTTCAGTTTTCAAAGCACTAAAATCACCAAACTCTAACCTCTCCCGAATCTCATCAGAATTCAAAAGCCCTCGAACAATCAAAAACCCAAACAAAATCACTCCCGCCGCTTTCACCCAAGTATAAGGAATGAGATAATTAACAGCCATAAAATCGGCACCAACCGGAACAGGCGCTCCGGGGTTAAATTCCCAAAGATAGGGGAATCTGCTTAACCAAATCGACACCGTTCCCACACCGATTAAAGCGATAATAGAACCTAAAACAGGCCAAGATTTTAAAAAACGAGGGAGTTCCCAAGCTGGGTTTTCTTCGGGAAGTTCTGTTTCATCCCTTCTGATTTTGGCTTCAATTGCGGTTCGACCTATGCTGAATAAGAAAAGAGAAAGAAATAATACTATTCCACTTACGACTGCTATGAATGTTATGACTGTTCGAATCATTGGCAGGGTAAAGACATAGAATGAGGTATCCATTTGAAATATTGGATCTTTCACACCCCAAGGAACCTTATTTAAAAATTTTAGAACTGTAATATAGCTATCTTTAAACCACCATCCCACACCAAAACCCACGAAGATAGAAAAAATCTTGAACAAAGTACCTCCAATATCTGGAATCTGGTCCCCCAAAGCTTTTCTAATCGTCGGCCAGCTTAACAACAGAGAAACAGAAGCAATCATCCAACCGAGGAAGAGCAAAGCCAACTGGTACTTAATATTGGTCAAAAAGACTCCAAGATAACCAATCGA
>CAYSUV010000185.1:0-3653 GCA_964434275.1 Hadarchaeota archaeon (SeqCode)
AATTGTCTTTCTTTTTTAATTGTCATAATGATTTTTTTGAGGAGGTTGCTAAGTTTCGTGCTGCAAGGAGGATCTGGGCGAGATTTATGAGAGATGAGGTTGGTGCTAGTAATCCTGAGGCTTGGAAATTGAAGTTTCATACTCAGACTGCAGGTTGTAGTTTGACTGCTCAGCAACCTTTGAATAATGTGGTTAGAACTACTATTCAGGCTTTAGCTGCTGTTTTGGGTGGTACTCAGTCTCTGCATACTAATTCTTATGATGAGGCTTGGGCTCTTCCTAGTGAGGAGGCTGCGCGTGTTGCTTTGAGAACTCAGCAAATTATTGCTCATGAAAGTAATGTTGCTAATACTGTTGATCCTTTAGGTGGTTCTTATTTTGTGGAATCATTAACTAACGAAGTTGAGGAAAAAGCTCTGGATTATATCGAGGAGATAAAGAGTATGGGTAAGGGGAGTATTTTGGAGGGTCAGTATGACGGAATCGATGATGGTTACTTCATCAGAGAAATTTCGGATGCGGCTTATGAGGATCAGAAAAGAGTTGAAGAAAAAGATAGGGTAATCGTTGGAGTAAACGAATTTGTGATGGATGACGAAGAACTTACAGTTCCCCTTCTTCAAATAGACGAAAAAGAATTAAGAAACAAACAATCTCGAAGGATCGAAGAATCGAAAAACAAACGAGACAATAAAGCTGTTGAAGAAGCTTTGAATCAGATAAAATCTGCTGCTGAGGAAGAAGAGAATATAATGCCGCCCGTGATCAAAGCTGTGAAAAATTTAGCTACAGAAGGAGAAATTATGAATGCTTTGAAAGAAGTTTATGGAACCTATAGAAAACCTCCTGTGATGTAGGAGTGATTTGTTATGGATTTTGAAAGAAGTAATATCAAGGTGATGGTTGCAAAGCCTGGCTTGGATGGGCATGACCGTGGCGCTCGCGTGTTGAGTAGGTTTTTACGCGACGCTGGGTTTGAAGTTATCTATACGGGATTGCACCGCACCGCTGAGGAAGTCGCTAGAGCTGCGGTTCAAGAGGATGTTGATGTTCTGGGTTTAAGCTTCCTTTCGGGAGCTCATGAGAGTTATGTACCTCGAATTCGGAAACTTTTGGAGGAGCAAGGAATTGATATGAGCGAGATTGTTTTTTTAGTTGGGGGAATTATCCCAGAAGAGCATTTTGAAAAATTACTTGAGGAAAAAGTTGATGGGGTTTTTATTCCAGGTTGTTCTTTGAAAGAGGTTTCAGAGTTTATTGATATGAAAGTTAAAGAAAAAAGAGAGAGGAGAGAAGATAAACATTTTTATCTTGGCACCTCGCTTGTTGAGGGTTCAGAGATTTAAGATTTTGAAAGGTCGGTAGAAAAAATTTCTTGAGAGAAAAAATGGTTGTTAAAGATCTTGTTGAAGGTATTCAGGATAGGGAAACTCAAAGTTTAGCTAAAGCCGTTACTTTGATAGAGAGAGGAGCAGAGGAGGGGAAGGAGATAATTAAGAAAATTTTTGGTGAAACAGGGAATTCTCATATCATTGGTATAACCGGTTTTCCAGGAGTTGGGAAGAGTACTCTCGTAAGTAGGGTAATAGAAAAATTTAGAAGAGATGGGAAAACAGTTGGAGTAATAGCTACTGATCCGAGCAGTCCTTTTACTGGAGGTGCACTTCTTGGTGATAGATTGAGGTTGAGTGGGCATGATTCTGGCAGTGATTTGTGGACTGATTCTGGCGTGTTTTATAGAAGTGTCAGCACAAAGGGCAAGGCAGGTGGAATCTCGCAAGTGACTGGTGATATACTCTCTCTGATGGATGCTTTTGGATTTGACAAGATAATAGTGGAAACGGCGGGAGCTGGTCAGTCGGAGGTTGATATTGTTGAGGTTGTGGATACTTCTGTTGTTGTAGTTATGCCTGGTGTAGGTGACAGAATCCAGTTCGGTAAAGCTGGGATAATGGAGATCGCTGACATTTTTGTGGTAAATAAGAGCGATTTGAACGGCGCTGTAGAAGTGGAAAGGTTTTTGAAAGAAATGCAGAGTTTTGATAAAGAAGTTAGAAAGTCCGGAGCTGTCAAAGAAAGCGATACGGAGAAGCCAGGAAGTGGGCATTATGCAGGCGGTTCAAAGTTTGGGAAAGTTGAGTTAGACCAAGGAAAGAAGGGGGATACTTGGGTTGCTCCTATTATCCTCACGATTGCAGAGGATAAGGATGATGAAGGTGTTGAGTCGTTTGTTAAGGCTATTGAAAAACACAAAGAATATCTTGAAGATTCGGGAAGCATCGGCAATATTAGAAAAGAGAGGGCTAGGAAAGAGCTTGAAACTGTATTAGGCAGTATGATCGTGGCTAGATGTTCTGAAAGTTCTAAAGCCAACCTTAATGGGTATGCAAAAAAAGTTGCCGATCGAGATATAGACCCATATACAGCAGCGGAGAAGGTGTTAAAAACCGAATTCCGATAAGAAAAATGCTTTTTCCTATGGGTTGAAGATTAGTAGTCAATTCCTTTTCGACTTTCCAGTCCTTCCTGAAAAGGGTGTTTTACGTTCTTTATTTCGCTTACCAAATCTGCTTTTTCGATTAGTTTCTCAGTAGCTCCTCGGCCAGTAAGTATGACTTCGATATTTTCGGGTTTTTCCGACAAAAGGTCTAATATCTCCTTTTCGCGCAAATAACCGTCTCGTAGAGATATGATTATTTCATCCAGGATAAGAATGTCAATAGAATTTTCATTAAAAATGTTGCTTATGTACTCAATTCCTTTCAGACTCTCTTCCCGCATAGTCTCCTCCGAAGTATCTTCATAAAAATGAGGATGTTTTTTAGCAAAACCTTTCACTTTTATCCCTAGATTTCCCAATTCTTTTAGCTCACCATAGTCCCACTCTTCAGGATTCTTATGAAAGTAAACGAACTCTACTTCCAACCCTTGCCCAATTGCTCTAACTGCTTGCCCGACAGCAGCAGTGGTTTTTCCTTTTCCATTTCCTGTATAAATTTGAATTAGACCTTTTTCCATTTGTTTCACTTTTAATAGATTTTTTATCTGAATTATTGTTAATAGTTCTACTTTTACGTCCTTCCATGTTTTGTTGAAAGGTCTGAAGGTTTTTGTTTGTATCTAAAGAAAGAAAATAAAAAATAAAAAAGAATCAAAAAATTCGGTTTTTTTCAGTAAGATTTCGGCATACCTAGTACGCTTTCTCCGACGAAAGCTAGGGCCATTTGTTGGGTTACAGGAGCTAGTCTTAGGAGATTAACTTCTCTCCAGCCTCTCTCTATATGGTATTCTTTTGCGAATCCGTATCCTCCGAATGCTTGCATTGCGTGATAGGTTGCGTCTATGGCTGCGTTTGTTGCTGCTACTTTTGCTGTGTTTGCGACTTTTCCGACTTCCAGCATGTCATAGTCTGGGTTGTCGTACATCCAGGCTGCTTTTCTGTTCAACATTTTTGCTGATTCTAGTCTTGTGTATGCTTCTGCTAGTGGGAATTGGACTCCTTGGTGTGATCCGATGGGGGCATCGAAAACTTCTCTTTCCTTTGAGTATTCCACTGCTTCGTTTATGGCAAATGTTGCTCCTCCTACTGCTGCTGATGCTCCAGTCATTCTTTCTGGATTGAGTGTGGCTAGTACTTGGTACCATCCGTTTCC
>CAYSUV010000186.1:0-3640 GCA_964434275.1 Hadarchaeota archaeon (SeqCode)
CCACCAATCCGGTCTTTGCGGTGGTCTTTCTTTGTGGTTCCCAGTTTTAACGAAATCACTCCATTCTGGCGGTTCGATTTTTTCGAACTCTTTTAGTTTTTCGCTTAATTCTTTTGTTAGCTTTTCTGGGTGCGCATCTTTTATTGACATATATTATCTCCGTCTTTCTTTCTTGAATCTTTTTTAACTAATTAAAGATTCTCTTTATAAACTTATGAGTTATTTAAAATACCTAAACTAAAAAAGCCTCACCCCCTCCAGATTGGAAATCCGTTAAAACTCGGAAGCCTATAAAGATGATTTATCTTTAATAAGGTATTCTTTTCTCATGTCCACATTTGAGACAAGTAACAACTAAACGAGAAGGACGAAGTCTTACTCTGCAGGTTTCGTTTGGGACCCATAAAGATTGGCATTTCCTGCAAAACTTTATCTTAAACTCTTGGGACAACCGGAGATTATATCTTGTTTTAATTTTCCATGCTAACTCAACAAAACGATCAGCAAGCTCAGGATTTTCTCCGAAAATAGACTTTGCTATATTGAGTAGTTTTTTTACTCTTTTTAGAGCTATTTTTTCCAATCTTTCGTTTTTTACACTCAAGATTTCACCCTTCCTAACTTTTCTCTATATGTTGTTTGATTTAGATTGATTATGGTGTTAGTTAGAAATTTTGTTACGCCGCCTAAAAGCATCTATTTTTTTAAAATGCTTTCCAATCTCAATTTGACATGAAAATTATTTATCACGAGGATTTTAAAAATTCCGCTTATGCTAGCAATCCAGCAGCAAGCGCTGGTAGGATAGAAAGCATACTTAGAGAGTTAGAAAAAATTTCAGAATACGAATTTGTGGAACCGAAACTTGCTAGTATAGAAGATTTGAGGTTAATCCACGCTCAATCCCATATAGAAAAAATTAGGCGACGAAGTGACTTGCTCTTCAAAATGTCTAGATTAGCGGCCGGAGGAGCCATAAGAGCTGCAGAGATTGCTTATGAAGGCGAACCAACATTTGCTCTTATACGTCCTCCAGGGCATCACGCTTCACCAAACTCGGCATGGGGGTTTTGTTACTTTAACAATATGGGAATAGCAGTTGAGAGACTTAGAAAAAATAAAAAAATCAACAGTGCATACATTTTGGATTTTGACTTACATACAGGAGACGGTAATATCAATGCTTTAGAATCAAAATCTGGAATTAGAATTTTGAATCCAAAATCGGGAGAAAGAGAAGAATATATGCAAGAAGTTGAGAGGGACATGAATAAAGTTTCGGGATATGATATTATCGGTGTTTCAGCCGGATTTGATGAACATGTTGAAGATTGGGGAGGAAAGCTTACAACTGAAGACTATCATAAGCTCGGAGAACAAGTTAAAGAGTTTGCAATAGAAGAATGTGAAGGAAAACGATTCGCAATTCTAGAGGGGGGTTACAACCATGATGTTCTTGGAAAAAATGTAGCAAGCTTCCTAGAAGGGCTTAGAGATTAAGTAGATAGATTCGGAAAAGTACTTATTAATCCACGAATCTTAAATTTTCTAAATTATAGTTTGACGAATTTTCAGGATTTTATTTCTTTAACTTTCTTTTCAAGATCTTGAACTGGTGTGTTGCTTCTATCTATTTCTAAAAATGCGTTTTCTTTTCCTTTTATCAGGAGAGCAGCTGTTTTATTTCCTCTTATATCTCCACCAGCTTCAGCTCCAGCTTTTAAAGCTTTGAGCAATCTTATCGAGATTTTGCCATCTGTTTGTCTGAACTTTTCTACCAGATCTAAAACAGTTTCCTTATTTTGTAACATATTCCCTATCCCGATACATTTTTGCCCCATTTTCGAAATTTTTTTATCTGGACAAGAATGACCTGTATGAACTGCTTTTGCTCCTGTTTTTTTCAGTATCCCAACTTGTCTTTTTTCTGGCTCCGGATCTTTTTTGAAGAGAGACTCTAGTACTGACTTTGGCTCTAATCCTTGTTCTAAAAGTTCTAAACCTTTCTCACCATACATTGTCTCCGTATAGGCTTGCGTCGCAATCGCGCCTACTCCTTTTTCAACCCAAGGAACTCGCTTCCCCACGGCAATCGATCCTGAGACTGTTCCGATTCCTATACTTTCATCGTCAGTTCCTATTATCGAAAAAGTCATCTTAACCACAAAATTCAGATATCGTCAATTAGTTTCTCTGCATTTTCTTTACCGAGCTTTTTAAGGATTTTTTCATCAATGTTCAAACCCAGCAAGTTATTGACTTGTTCTTCGATTTCGATTCCAGTAGTAGGAAAATCCGATCCGAACAAAAACCTATCAGGATACTTTTCAAAAGCGGGTTTCAAATCCTCAAAATTTAATGGGGGATTATAATTACTCTGAAAAGCATCCGAAAACCAATGAGCAGTATCAAAAAACACATTTTCATATTTATCCAAAATAGGAAAATTGCCAACAGCCGTTTTTTCAGTAAAAAAGTGACAAACATGCGCTAAACAAATCTTCAATTCTGGAAACTTCTCCGCTATCTTCTCAAAATATTCCGGCCGGCTATATTTGTGAAAATCCTCATCTTCAAAAAACCCGCAATGGAAAAATACTGGTTTGCCCATATCGGACATTAATTCATAAGTGCTTTCCATCACTTCCGCTAGAGGGTGAAATCTTTGAGCAGGTGGATGCAGTTTTAAGCCTTTACAACCACCGTCCAGAGCTCTTTCGGCCTCTTCTCTAACTTTAGGACCTTTTGCGTGGACTGTTCCAAAAGGGATTAATTTTTCATTTTTTTCGCAGATAGAGAGAGTCCAGTCGTTTATTGATTTGGCTGTACCGGGCTTGTGTGCAAAGTTGAGGACGAAGGCTTTTCCCACACCGCTTTTATTTAAGTATTCTGCTATTTTGTCTGGGTCATACATTTCTTGAAGTTCAAATCCGAGTCTTTTCACCCATTCATAGACGACTTTCGCTTGTTTTTCGGGAAAAATATGAATATGGGAGTCTATTATTCTAAAATTAGTCTTTTTATTTGACATTTTCCGGTTTTGTGTTCTAGAAAATTTTAGATTTCTAGAACTTTTCTTAGTTTGAGTCTATTAAACGATTGATATTTTAAAAATTTGTTTGATTATAGTCATTTTTTGTTAGTAATTTGTCTATGATTACTGGTAAGAAGAGCTTTTGAATCCGGAAATAATAAAAATTCTTGCGTTTACTCTTCGTTTGATGACAAAAGTCCAAAATTGGGAAACTGAATTAGTAGAACTAGCAACAGGCGTTTATGCATATATACAGTCTGAAGGAACTTGGTTCATAAGTAACTCGGGTCTTATAGTTGGAGAGGAGTTCCCGATAACGGTGGATTCGCTCGCAAGTGGAAAAATGGTGGAGGATTATCTGGAAAGAGTTCGAAAAGTTACGGAAAGTCCGATAAAAATATTAATCAACACTCACTTTCATGGAGATCATACTTATACGAATCATCTTTTTCCTGAAGCTATAACGATATCCGATGAAGAAACTCGGAAACAAACCGCTGAGGCTTCAAAAGAAGAAATCGAACTTTATTCTCAGGTTTGGCCTGAGATAGATTTTTCTGAAGCAGAAATAAATCCGCAGGATATTACCTTTAAAGAGAATGCAAC